>NZ_JBDQQS010000020.1:0-87773 GCF_039888615.1 Hoeflea sp. CAU 1731
ATGATCTGGGCTTCTTCGACAACAAGGAGGACCGTGTCGAACCGGCACAAAACCCATTCGCACCGGAGAAAGTGTAAACCATCTCTCCGGTATCAAATGTAAACCATGTGACAAGAATGGACCTTGAAATAATGGTCGGAGCGGCGGGATTCGAACCCACGACCCCTTGACCCCCAGTCAAGTGCGCTACCGGGCTGCGCTACGCTCCGAGCCGCGGAAAGCCTTATATAGTCCAGACATCTGGCGCAACCCAAAAACACCAACAGGAACCAAATTCTGCCAGCCAGCGGTCTCTCCTCCCTCTTTCGTGGAACAAAAAACTCGTGCCTGCATTCTTGAGCCCAGGACTGCAAACCTCAATAGGAAAGGAAACACGGCATGGCTGTCAAGAACCTGGAAGACCTGTTCGAACACACGCTTCAGGATGTGTATTTCGCGGAGAATTTCATTCACAAGAAGCTGCCGACGATGATCGAGAAGAGTACCAACGCGACACTCGGAAAGCTGTTCAAGGACCACCGCGCGGAAACCGCGGGACAGATCGAACGGCTGAAAACGGTGTTCGAACTCATCGGCAAGAAGCCCTCGTCCGAGGAATGCCCGGCCATCGAAGGCATCGTCAAGGAAGCCGAGGAACTGATCGAGGAAATCAAGGACCCGGAAACGCTGGACGCCGCGCTGATCGCCGCCGCACAGGCGGTCGAACACTATGAGATCACGCGCTACGCCACCCTCCTGACTTGGGCCAAGCTTCTCGACTATGAAGACGCGATCAATCCGCTGCGCGACAATATCGAAGAAGAAAAGAGCGCCGACGCCAAGCTTACCCGGCTTGCCGAAGACAAGCTCAACAAGAAGGCCGCCTGACCCGGTCATATGAACAGCGCCGTCCGGCGATACGCCGGGCTGCGCTACCGGAACCGGATCCGATCCCCTCTTCCGGTTCCGGTCACCCAGCCGGCCGCAGATCCAGACATGCACCGATCATTCTTAGAGCATTGCGCATGAACGTCTCGTCGTCGATCGGCTGAAGCGCGGCCGGGCGTTGGGCGGGATCGACACGCGACCTGAGCATGGCGGATATCTGGTCGATCGCGAATGCAGCCGCCTCTTCGGCGTCGGCAACGCCGATCTCCTCTCGACGGGCAAGCACGAGTTTCAGCAGCGCACGGCGGGAATTGCCCTGTATTTCTGCATAGTGCGCGGCCAGTTCGGGATAGTCTGCGACAACTGCAGACACGGCGGCCTTCGCTGCTGGATCCTCTCTCGCGGCGTTCAGGGTTATCTCCATATAGCCGCGGAACAGGTCAAGCACGGTGGCCCCTCGCCATATCTCGGGATCCGAGGCTTTGGCGTTGAGCGCCTCGTAGGCGTCTGTCATTCGGTCGAAAAGCGCCAGGAACAGCGCTTTCTTGTCCTTGAAATGATGATAGACGGCGCCCACCGAAAATCCGGCCTTTGCGGCGATATCAGCGATCGATGTCGCTTCGGTGCCTTTCTCGAAAATCAGGGCTTCCGCCGCGTCCAGCAGCGCCGACTGCGTGCGTTCGCTGCGCGATTGCTGCCCTGCACGACGCCAGTGAAGTTCCGATATCCAGCGATTTTCGGTCATGACCACACCAAAACAGAATTCATGTTCGGTTTTATTGACAGCGAATGCGCGCCATGTCAAAACCGAATGGAAGTTCGCTTTCTACTCGATTCAAGGATCCCTGCAATGAAAAATACGGCACTGATCACCGGCGCATCCAGCGGCATTGGCGAGGAAATGGCCTGGCTGCATGCAAGCCGCGGCGGAGACCTCATTCTTGTCGCCCGTCGTGCGGACAAACTGAACGTCTTGAAGGAAGAACTCGAATCCCGGCATGGCGCGCAAGTGCTCGTTCTGGCCGAGGATCTCAATGACGAGTCCGCCCCGCAACGCATATTCGACAGGGTGACGGCCGAAAACATCGAACTTTCCTTTCTGGTCAACAATGCGGGGTTTGGCCATCGCGGCAAGTTCCATGAGCTCGACTGGGAAGACAATCGCTCCATGATACAGGTCAATGTCGTGGCGCTTGCGGCGCTGACCCGGTTTTTCCTGCCTGGCTTCGTCGCGCGCAATTCCGGACGCATTCTGAATGTCGCATCCACCGCGGCCCTGACGCCAGGCCCCCTGCAGGCGACCTATTTCGCGACCAAGGCCTTCGTCATGTATCTGGGCAACGCCATCGCCGAGGAAATCAGCGACACGTCCGTAACCGTGACGACCCTTTTGCCGGGTGCGACCGCAAGCGAGTTCGCGAAAACGGCCGGGATGGACAGGACATCTCTGTTCAACCAGACAACGCCGGCGGCCGACGTCGCGCTGACCGGTTACGAGGCCATGCTGCGCAGCGAACTCAACGTCTTTGCCGGCGTGACGCGCAAGCGCAAGATCATGATATGGATCGCGCCGCTTCTGCCCAGGCGCTACGTCCTCAAGAGTGTCCGCGAAATGCAAGAGGCGCAGCCGGCCTGAGCGCCGGCAGCCACAGCAAATATCCGCGGCCAAAATTGCGACAGCAATCTCACTATATTTAAGACGCATACCATAGGTGATCATACCAGGCATCAAATCGCCCCAGAATTGCGGAACCCTTCAGTCGTACGGAAGTTTCAAGTGCGTATAACCGAAAGGGTGATCCAATGAGAAATGTCGCAACAATTACTTTCGCGTCACTGCTGCTAGGACTGGCGGCTTGCTCGGACTCCGGCGAGACGGAGACGAGTTCAACCGAACTGCCCACAACAAGCGAGTCGACCTCAGCCATGGAAACGACCGAACCGGCGGCCGGCGCGTCCGACAGCACTGTGACGGGATCGATTTCCTCCGACGCCGCAATGGCCTCGAACGTTCCAGACGTCGCCGTGGACGCGTGTCTCGATGCAGTTCAGATGGAGGCCTCCACCAACGAAACCGATGTTGTCGGGGCTGAATATTCGGAAGCGAATTCCATCGTGACGGTCGGCGTTGGCTCTGAAAAGACGCCGTGGCGTTGCCTTGTCTCGAATGAAGGTCAGGTTGCGGAAGTAACCCGGGAGACCAACTGATACCGGCCGCAAGACCGATCAACCTGCGCCCGCCGGAGCCACCGGCGGGCGCACTTTTTTTGTTGGGATGATCAGACCGCTGCGAGAGCCTGCGCGATCACGGGCCGGAAGCGGCTCGCCACTTTCGCAAAGCCGGCGCTTGTTCCGTGTATTTCGTCGTTCCAGTCGGACACGTCCGGCATGGCGCCGCGACAATCCACAAGCCAGACCTGGGTCTGGCTCGAATCTCCGGCAAATTCCGCAAGCATTTCGTAAAGCCGGTCGATGAGATAGGCGCAGACGCCCCTGCGCAATGCGGGATGCATGATTCCACGAGCGTCCAGCGGCGCGCCAAGCCATTCATTGTTGTCCGCATAGGCCGGATTTCGCGGATCGCTGATTCCCCAAGGATAGGGGAAAACATAGTCATAACCGTGAATGAAGATCGGCAATCTGCTGAAACCAGGCTCCTTGCGGACGTTCTCGATCACCGTCGAATAGGCTCCCCTCAGAAAATCCAGCTTGTCGCGCAGCAGCGAGTGGTTGATATGGCCTTCCACGTCGTCCGGATCTCCGTTGAAGGGCGTCAGGATGTTCAGAAGCACTGCCTCGCCAGTAACCGTATCCTCGCCGATAATATCGTTGCCCGCCGCCGAGAAGATAAACCCCTTCACCACCTGCTTCTGTTGGCGCAGCGCAAGCATGTATTCCGTCCGGCCGGGTTGCTGCGGCCCGAAGACCATGTTCTGCGCCGTATCTCCTGCGGCGCCGACGGACCATACCAGATAGTCGTCGTAGAGCTGGTCGATGATCTCCTTTATAAGCAGCGGGAACTGGCCCCAGCTGTCGCATTCGGAAACCAGAACCGGCAGCGACGACCCCAGGGCCTTTCGGGTGCGGAAATGCGCCTGACGACGGTAACGCGCAAGGCCATTGCCCATCTGCATGGCGTTTTCGAGTTCCACGTCTTCCGCGGACATCTCGACCATCTCCGGGTCGGGCTCTACAACAATGCTGAAGGCGCCCTCTCCGCGCCTGACCGTGGAATAGCGAAGGAGCTCTTCGTCACTGACATCGGGATTGCGCGCTATCCGCAGGTAGTCGTCGTAGCTGATCTTGGGCATCGTCCACTCCGCCATTGCCGCCGGCTTGCCTGCGCTACGCCCGTTCACAGACCAGCCGTGTTCTTCGTTCTGATACGAGCGTATTGAAGAAGTATAATCCGATTTTTTCAGACTTATGTGTGATTTTACACGTAATCCTTGAAGGACCCGAGAGTGCAAGTCGTACAAAACGCCATTTTACTCAGCGTCAATATTGTAATAAATTGAAACATGACTTGAGTATCTCGACACTTTTTCGCCCCAAACCCTGCCTAACCGCAAGCCATCAGTAACGGCCGGGTGCGATCCCGCGCCTTCGTCCAACCACCGATTGCGGCCAGCAGGTTAGTATCCCCCACAATGAAGAAACATCGTTTTACCGGCGTCAGGGCCGCCGGTCTCGTCGTCGCGGCGCTTTGCGCGATCTCCACCGCCACACCAATGGTCCCGGCCGTTGCGAATGACGGCGCGTCGTCAGTCTTTCCGATCGCATTCAAGCCAAACCGGGTTCAGTTCAATACGCTGAAAGGCTACAACAAATCTCAGGTCTCGATCGCCAACAAGATCGCGGGCGGCTTCGCCAACGCGGGGTATGGCCGACAGCATCAGATCGCCGCCGTCTCTGTCGCCATTCGCGAATCCACGCTGAACCCGAAGGCGGTCAATCGGGGTTGTGGATGCTACGGTCTGTTTCAGCTCAATAAAAGGGGCGGCCTCGGCCGCGGCCACAGCGTCGGCACGCTGACCTCCGCTGACAGCAACATCGCTCTTATCATCGGTGAAGCCAACCGTTTTCCGCAGTTTCGCAACGCAAGGACAGTCGACCAGGCGGTCAACGCCTTCGTGCGCTACGTCACTCGGCCTGCGAACAAATCCAGCGTTGTCGGCAGGACCGTCAAGACCGCCAGAATGGTGGAGAAACACGCCCAGTAGATACGGAAAAGGCGCCGGACTTCTTGTCATCCGGCGCCGCTGGGGGCTATTCAACATTTTCCGTACTTCAGCTGATGTGCAGACCACGCATCATCAGCGGGTTGGGCCGCCTTTCGCCGCGTCGTTGGCTGTAGGCGTCCTTGCAAGATGCGAAGCTGCGTTTGAACCACCTCGCGCGATGATCGCGTGCGATCAGGGCGGCTTCGACGTGGTCTGCGCTGCGATTGCTCTTGAAGATATTCATCTGTCATCTCCCGTTTGATTGCTCGACAACCTGAATATGGGGGACCGCAGATGAACAGCGCCTGTCCGGAACATTAATTGCGTGACAGAAACAGCTAAATTTATGGTTGTATTTTTGATAATCTCGCAGGTTGAGAATTCGCACCTAAAGACAAACTATTCCGCTGCGGCCATCACCTCGATTTCAACCTTGAATTCCTCTCGCGTGAAGCCGCTGACGATGATCAGCGTTG
Source organism: Hoeflea sp. CAU 1731 (assembly GCF_039888615.1). Lineage (NCBI taxonomy): Bacteria > Pseudomonadati > Pseudomonadota > Alphaproteobacteria > Hyphomicrobiales > Rhizobiaceae > Hoeflea > Hoeflea sp. CAU 1731. The sequence goes on from NZ_JBDQQS010000020.1 coordinate 5,567, forward strand.
AAGCCGGCGGAGGCTCAATCCCGGCCACATAGGCGTCGCGCGCCTGCATGTAACCCTGCATCCATGCGCGGTCGGTGACATAAGCTGTGATATGCAAAATGCAGCTTCGATCCATCCCTGCCTCGGCCAGAATGGCGTCGATATTTGCAAAGCATATCTCAGCCTGTGATCGCACATCGTCCGGAACGGCGCCATCGTCGCTCAGTCCAAGTTGCCCCGATGTTCGCACGATGCGACTGCCCGGCGGCGCCTCCACGCCGTGCGAGTAGTGCGCGAAAGGAGGAGCAATCTGTTTTGGCGTCAATGCTTTCATGGTCTTCAATCCCCGTTTCCGCCACTTAATGCAGCAACAATGAACAATAATTGCGCATGGTGAGTTGTTTTTGCACAGTAATTGATCTCAAAAATCTATTGAGTATATTTTAATCAAAAATTCGTTGACAATCCATATGCACATGCCAAGTCTGGCGTCAGATCGATACACCAACATGGAGAGTTTTCATGAAAACCGTATTCCTCGCGGCCGGCATCGCGGCGCTTACAGCATCGACTTCGGCTTTCGCGCTTGAAAAGGTCGCATTCGGAACGAACTGGCTGGCCCAGGCAGAGCACGGCGGCTTCTACCAGTCCGTCGCTGACGGCACCTATGAGGCATGCGGCCTGGAAGTCGAAATCGTTCCTGGCGGACCCCAGGTCAACAACCGGGCGTTGATGCTTGCCGGTAAGCTGCAGTTTCATATGGGCGGCGACATGCTGCAAGCATTCTCCGCCGTGGAGCAGAACATTCCGGTGGTCGCCGTCGCCGCAATCTTCCAGAAGCATCCGCAGGTTATCCTTGCGCATCCCGGCGAAGCCGAGAAATGGGAAGATCTGAAAAATCTGACGCTGCTGATCGGCGACAATGGGTTCCAGAGCTACTATCAGTGGATGATCGCGGCCTATGGCTTCACCGCAGAACAGCGCGAGCCGTACACGTTCAACCCGGCGCCTTTCATCGCCGATCCGAAGAAGGGCATGCAGGGCTATCTTTCGTCGGAACCCTACGTCGTTGAGAAGGAAGCCGGATTTACGCCGGGTGTGTTCCTGATCGCCGACGCCGGCTACTCGACCTACGCCACGACGATCGAAACCATGGCCGACACGATCAAGAACAAGCCGGAACTGGTCAAGTGTTTCGTCGACGGCTCGATCAAGGGCTGGTACACCTACCTCTATGGCGACCGCTCCGGCGCTGACGAGTTGATCAAGGCCGATAATCCGGAAATGACCGATGACAAGATCGCCTACGCCGTCGAAAAGATGAAAGAATACGGCATCGTCGACAGTGGCGACTCTCTGGAAATGGGCATCGGCGTCATCACTCCCGAGAAGGTCCAGGACTTCTATGACAAAATGGTTGAAGTCGGCGTCGTTGGCGGAGACATCGACTGGGAAGCGACGTTTGACGCCCAGTTTGTTGGCGTCGGCGTCGGCATGGACCTCAAGAAAGACTGACATTAGACTTACTCACATAAACTCTGGCCTCAACGGGCGGATCAAATCCGCCCGTTGTCCACTGGACAGAAATTATGGAAATTCAGGTTTCAGCGACCGACCACACCGCGTCGCGCGACAAGCTCCTCACACTTCATAAGGTCGATAAGGTTTTCGGGCGCGACATTGTCGCGCTCCAGAACCTGTCGCTTGATATCTGCGAGGGTGATTTCGTCAGTCTGCTCGGCCCCTCGGGCTGTGGAAAGTCGACGGCGCTCAGACTGATAGCGGGTCTGATGCAACCGACGAACGGCTTCATCCGTTGGGAAGACAGACGCCAGGGCGAATCCCTGAGCGTCGTGTTCCAGGAACCGACGCTGATGCCTTGGGCGACCGTCGAAAAGAATGTCTGGCTGCCGATGCGGCTCAAGGGTGTTTCTTTCGCGAGGGTCAGGGACGACATTCGCGAAGCCCTGGAGCTTGTCGGTCTTGCGGGCTTCGAACACGCCTATCCCCGCGAACTCTCCGGCGGCATGAAGATGCGCGTGTCCATTGCGCGCGCCATGGTGACCAAGCCAAAACTCGTGCTGATGGACGAACCCTTCGCCGCTCTCGACGAGATCACGCGTTTCAAGCTCAACAATGACCTGCTGCAGATGAAGGCGAAGATTGACTGTACGGTCGTCTTCGTTACGCATTCGGTATTCGAGAGCGTGTTCCTGTCCGACCGGATTGTCATCATGGCGGCGCGTCCCGGCCGGGTCATGCAGGAACTCAAGGTGGACAAGCCCTACCCGCGGGAAGAGGAATTCAGGACTTCCAACGACTACGCCGCCTATTGCCGCGCTGCGTCTCAGGCGCTGAAAGAAGCCCAGGAAGGAACCCGGCAATGAGCGACCTCGCCCAAGATCCCGCAGCCTCCTTCGTCGACGAGGAAGAACGCGCAAGCGCGCGCAAAGAATTGCGCAATCGCATAGGCAAATGGATACTCCCGGTCGTCGTCTTCGCGATTGGAATTCTCGCCTGGGAATGGACCATCAGGATCAACGAGATCCCGCACTACATTCTCCCCGGGCCAGGTCTCGTCTTCCAGACTCTCATTCAGGACAGGGCGATCCTGTTCGACGCCCTGATGGTCACGCTGCAGATCACACTGCTCGCCTTGCTGGTCGCCGTCATCGGCGGCGCCGGGCTCGCGATTCTATTCAATCAATCGCGCCTCGTGGAGATGTCGTTCTATCCATACGCCGTCGTTCTGCAGGTGACCCCAGTCGTAGCGATTGCGCCTCTGATCTTCATCTATGTCGAAAGCAAGCTCGTCGGCCTGCTGATCTGCGCATGGATCGTCGCGTTCTTTCCGGTGCTGTCGAATACGACACTGGGTCTCAGGAGCGCCGATCACAATCTGCGCGACCTTTTCAGCATTTACGGAGCCAGTCGCTGGCAGCGGCTGCTTTATTTACAGCTTCCTTCCTCCCTGCCCTATTTTCTTGGCGGCCTGCGGATTGCCGGCGGTCTGGCGTTGATCGGCGCAGTAGTCGCTGAGTTCGTTGCTGGCGCCGGCGGCATCGGCTCCGGGCTCGCCTTCCGTATTCTGGAGGCGGGCTACCGGCTAAACATGCCACGGATGTTCGCCGCACTGATCTTGATCGCCGGAACCGGCGTTCTGATCTATTCGGTTCTCAGCCTGGTGAGCCATCTCCTGCTGCGGAAATGGCATGAAAGCGCAATCAAGCGGGAAAGTTGAGATGGATTTCAGGACACTGCCCACTGGCGGCCCCTTTACGCTGACGAACTGCGTCGCGCCATCCGAGTTCAGCGGCGCCGATGGCGACTTTGTCCCGGTAGACCTCGCAATTGCCGACGGAAAGATCGGCGACGGGACGACCGGTCCGGAAATCGACATGGGCGGGTCGATCGTCCTGCCGGCTTTTACCGACATGCATACGCATCTCGACAAGGGGCATATCTGGCGCCGCGCAAGCAATCCCGACGGGACATTCATGGGGGCGCTGACGACTGTGGGCGCCGACAGAGAAGCGAACTGGTCGGCAGAGGACGTCCGCGCACGAATGGATTTCGCGCTGCGCTGCGCCTATGCCCACGGGACGCGCGCGGTTCGCACCCACATCGACAGCCTCGCGCCCCAGGACGCGATCTCCTGGCCGGTTTTCCGCGAGGTCAGAGAAGAATGGAAGGACCGAATCGAGCTTCAGGCAAGCTGCCTGCTCACCATCGAGGCGGTCGAGCCGGACAGCCCGTTCGTTGAGACGGCCGATCGGGTTGTGGACAGCGGCGGCGTGCTGGGCACGGTCACATTCCCTGTTCCCGTTCTCAAAGAGCGCCTGGAATTCTTCTTCCGAACCGCCGCCGACCGCAATCTGGCCGTCGATTTCCATGTCGACGAAACGGGTGATCCGGCCGTGCGGACGCTGCGCTCTATTGCGGAGACGGCAATCGAGATGAAGTTCGACGCTCCGATCGTCGTCGGACACTGCTGTTCGCTGGCTGTTCAGGAGGAAGACTACGCCGACCGGACCATGGACCTGATGGCCGAGGCCGGCATCGCTGTCGTGTCGCTTCCGATGTGCAATATGTATCTGCAGTCGCGCGAGCGCGGACGAACACCGCGCTGGCGCGGCGTTACGCTGGTGCACGAAATGAAATCCCGCGGAATTCCGGTTGCCTTCGCCTCCGACAATACGCGCGATCCGTTCTACGCCTATGGCGACCTGGACATGATGGAGGTGCTGCGCGAAGCAACCCGCATCGCCCAGCTCGACCATTCCGATCCGGACTGGATCCGCTCTTTCAGCGCCACGCCGTGCGATGTATGCGGGTTCTCGAGCCAAACGCTCAATCCTGGCGATCCGGCCGATCTTGTGATCTGCAATGCGAGAGACTGGACAGAGCTCTTCGCCCGCCCCCAGTCTGACCGCATTGTCGTGCGCAACGGAAAACCGATCGACAGAACATTGCCCGATTACCGGGAGCTCGACCACCTCATGGAGGATTCATGACGCCGAACGTAGCCGCAGCAAAGGAGAAGCTCTTCCATCTGGAAATCGACGACAACCCGGTGACGATCAAGAACAAGAGCCGGGATTTCTTCTGGTATTCCCCTGTCCTGAAAACACGGCTCGACCGTGTCGTTGGCGATTTCGTCGTCTCGCCGCGCAACGAGGCCGAAGTCATCGAGGTTCTCAAGGTCTGCTACGAACATGACTGCCCGGTAACAACGCGCGGCGCCGGAACCGGCAATTATGGCCAAGCGATGCCCTTCTCCGGCGGTTGCGTCATGCACATGAAGAATATGACCAGTGTCAAGGAAGTGCAGCCGGGCCGCGTGATCGTGGAGCCGGGCTGCCTGCTCAAGGACCTGGACGCCGCCTGCATCGCAGACTCGTGTCAGGAAATCCGAATGTTTTCATCGACCTGGGCGACCGCCACCATCGGCGGATTCATCGCCGGCGGATCCGGCGGCGTCGGTTCGGTGCGCTGGGGATCGCTGCGCGATCTCGGCAACATCATCCGACTGCGCGTGGTTACGATGGAGGAAGAGCCACATGTTCATGAATTCACCGGCGAGGAACTCGCCCGCGTCTCCCACGCCTATGGCACCAACGGCATCATCACCGAGCTCGAAATGCCGCTTGCTCCGGCCTATGAATGGGTCGACGTCGCCGTCGCTTTCGACGACTTCATGGACGCCGCAAAATACGCCGACGACCTCGCCAACGAGGACGGCGTATTGCTGAAACTGGCGACGCCCATCGAAGCGCCAATCCCCTACGATTACTTCCAACGCTTTAAGCCCTACATGCGGCGCGAGCAGAACCTCATCATGCTGATGGTCGCTCCTCAGTCGATAGACGCATTCGAAACCTTCACCAAACGCGTCCAGAGCGCAGAGATCATCTACCGCTCGGACGACAATGACTGGGCGCGTAATCCTGGTCATATTTTCGAGTACGCCTGGAACCATACGACCCTGCGCGGTCTCAAATTCGATCCGACCATCACCTATCTGCAGGTCCGCTACGGCTTTCCCGATCACCTGGAAAAGGTTGCGGAAATCAGGAAGATCTTCGGCGACGAGGTGCCGCAGCATCTTGAAGCCATTCGCGGCGACGGCAAGATCCATTTCGCCGGACTGCCCATCGTGCGCTTCACCACCGAGGAGCGTCTGGACGAGATCATCCGCATTCACGAAGACCTGGGCTGCATGATCTTCAATCCGCATCGCTACACGCTCGAGGAAGGCGGCCGGCAGATGACCGATGCCCGCCAGCTCGACTTCAAGCGCGAAGCCGATCCGAAGGGCTTGCTCAATCCGGGAAAGATGATCGCCTGGGACAAGCCCGACTGGAGCTACGAGACGATGTACGACTATTCCGGAATGCGGAAGGCCGGCTGAATGCGCGCACTGGTCTTGTTCGCACACCCCGTGCCCGAAAGCTTCTCGTCCTCGCTGCACACCACAGTAGTTGAAACACTGTCGGCGCGTGGATGGGAAATCGATGATTGCGACTTGAACGCCGAAGGCTTTTCACCGGTTCTGACCACCGAAGAGCGGCGCAACTACCATGAAGAAGACATCAACACCGGTCCGGTGGCCGACTATGTCGAACGGCTACAGGCGGCGGAAGCGCTCGTGCTCGTCTTTCCCGTCTGGAACTTCGGTTACCCCGCCATTCTCAAGGGATTCTTCGACCGGGTGTTCCTGCCCGGGATTTCCTTCAAGCTCGTGAACGAGAAGGTGGCGCCCAATCTGACCAATATTCGCAAGCTTGCGGCCGTCACCACCTATGGCGGCAGCAGGATGCGCGCCTTCCTTTCCGGCGACCCGCCGCGAAAGGTCGTAACCCGGCCATTGCGCTTTGTCATGCACCCGCAAGTCAAGACGCGTTATCTTGCTCTCTATGACATGAACCGCGCCGACGAGAAGAAGCGGGCCGGCTTCGTGGAGCGCGTGAAGACCGAAATGGAGCGGTTTTAGTTCGATGAACGCACTGGTGGTCTATTGCCACCCGCACGAGGGTAGTTTCACGTCCGCCGTGCGCGATGTCGTGACCGGCCATCTCCGGACGATCGGCGCAGAATTGCGGGTGATCGACCTTTATGGGGAAGACTTCCAGCCGGTGCTGTCTGAAAGCGAGTGGTCCAGCTACGAAGCAACGCAAGGCAGAAGCGAGGATATCGCTCGGCACGCCGAAGCGCTCGCATGGTGCGACACGCTCATCTTTGTCTATCCGACGTGGTGGTACGGACATCCTGCCATGCTAAAGGGCTGGATGGAGCGAATTCTGCTTCCCGGGGTAGCTTTCGAAATGCCGGATGGCGGAGACATCAAGCCTCTGCTGCGCAACGTTCGGCGGCTCGGCGTCTACACGACCTGCGGCGCTTCATGGTGGCTGACATTTATCATCGGGGCGCCGGGCCGGAAGACGATATTGCGCGGTATCGGCCTGCTCTGCCATCCACGCGCCTGCAAATCTTTCGCAGCCCATTACAGCATGGACAGGTCGACTTCAGAAAGCCGCGCACGGCATCTTGAGAAAGTTGAAAAAGCAATTGCAAAACTGACGGCAAACCGGAGAGGCCAGGCATGAAAGATCAGCACCTTTGGGCCGCCTACAAGACAACCGAATACAGGTACATCGATCCTCAAAAAACGATCGCGATTCTGCCGACGGCGGCGATCGAGCAGCATGGTCCGCACCTTCCTGTCGGCGTCGACATGATGATCAACCAGGGCATGCTGGAGACGATGAGCGAACGCGCTCCGGAAGCGCTCGACATCCGCATTCTGCCGGTTCAGGCGGTCGGTAAATCGAACGAGCATCTGCACGCGCCTGGAACGCTGACTCTGCCAGCTGAGCTTGTGATTGGCATGTGGACCGAGATAGGCCTCTCCGTTGCGCGGGCCGGCGTGCGCAAGATGGTGATCGTCAATTCCCACGGCGGCAATCTCGACATCATCGGCATCGTCGCGCGCGAATTGCGTGTGCGCGCCGGCATGCTGGTCCCAAAGTGCCAGTGGGGCGGCCTGGGTCATCCGGAAGGCATGTATTCGGACCACGAGCGCGCCTACGGTATTCACGGCGGCGACGTCGAAACATCGCTGATGCTCCATTTCCAGCCCGACCTCGTCGACATGACGAAGGCGGAAAACTTTCGCTCGACGGCCGAAGACATATCGTCCGATGACCGGCTGATGCCGACAGGCCCGACCTCCTATGGATGGATCGCATCGGACCTGAGTTCCGCTGGCGTCGTCGGCGACGCGTCGGCCGCCACCGCCGAAAAGGGCAAGGCCACCGCCATACACCAGGCAGACGGCTTCATCGAATATCTCAAGGAAATCGAACGGTTCGACATCAACCGTTTTCCGCTTTCCTCTGAAAACAATCAGTGACGCAGCCACGGTAACGCCCTGTTCATCTGAACGGGACAAAATCGCCATATGTGATAGTCTTGCGGGACTTTCGGGAGTGAGCCGACGCAATGCTGAATCTTCTGGTCGATTTTCTTTCGGGTATCATCCGCATTCTGGCGGCGGCCTGTATCGTCGCCGGCACAGTCTACGGCTATGCGCAGGCGCCGGTCATGCAGGTGGAGCCTTGGGTCGGCGGCCTGATCGGCTTCTCCGCCGGCTTCCTGGCTGCATCGCTGGGGGGCGGTCTCCTCGCCTGCCTTATCCTTATTGAAAACCATCTTCGCGTACTGGCGGACGCCCAGCGCCGCATCGACAGGGCAAAGCCGGCCTCAAGGGCGCGCCGCGTGGAGGAAAAGCCGGCTGAAAAACCGGAGCCGGATCCGGAGCCTGAATCTGAGCCCAAGACGATGGACTACGCCGCCTATCGCAAACAATACGCTTTCCAGCCACGGCTGCCGGACGAGGCGGCGTCAGATGCGGCAAAGGCGGAATCCGGGAAAACCGGGAAAACTGACACGGAATAGGGATCGCCCGTCTGGTCGCGCATTTCATCTTGCGCGGCGCATGACGCAACTCCGGCCCTACCGCGCCTGATCCAATATGCGCTTGCATTCCAACAATTCGTAGAGCGTTTCCTGCAGCAACGCCTTGTCATCCGCCGCGAGATCGGGCTCGCCGTTGCTCTCGCCTTCCTTGCCGCCGCCGAAGCCGAACAGTCTCTTGCCCTTCGGAACCTTGGCCTGGCCAACCAGCCGGTCATCCTCGAAGCCCGTATCCTCGCGCATCTTCGGCGTTTGTTCGGGTTCGGTCGCCTGCGTCTTATCAAAGGCTGACAGAGCTTCAGCGGCAGTAACCTCTCCAGCGCCGATGGAAATCGCAAAGCGAGATCCGTTCTGCTTGAGCAGTTTCTGCACGCCCTTGATTGTGAAGCCCTGATCATAGAGGAGATGGCGGATGCCCTTCAGAAGCTCCACGTCGTCCGGCCGATAGTATCGACGACCGCCGCCGCGTTTCATGGGCTTTATCTGGTTGAAACGGGTCTCCCAAAAACGGAGAACATGCTGCGGCAGATCCAGTTCGTCAGCGACTTCGCTGATAGTTCGGAAAGCGTCAGGGCTCTTGTCCATTTCACCGACCTCCTGTTGGGTCACAGTCGCCGGTCGGAGCATTGCGGAAAGCGAAATGACGCCCGGAGCGCAGGCCGACTCGGCTTGCGCTGATTGCATCGCTAAATTGTGGATTTTTCAAGTAAAAAGAACGTACTCGGCTGCGGGCCCTAGCCCTATCCGCTCTTCTTGCGTTTCAGGTGCGCATCGAGAACGCGCTGCTTGAGCACGTTGGATGCCTTGAAAGTCATGACCCGTCGCGGCGAAATCGGCACTTCCTCGCCCGTCTTCGGATTGCGACCGATCCGCTCGTTTTTGTCCCGAATCTGGAACGTGGCGAAGGAAGAGAGCTTGACGCTTTCGCCCCTGACGATGGCGTTGCAGATCTCGTCGATTACCATTTCGACGAGAGACGCGGATTCTGTACGCGACAGTCCAACCTTTCGGAACACTGCTTCCGCAAGATCCGCCCTGGTGACCGTTTTCCCGCTCATTTATGTTTCGCCGTCCCCGAATTCTTATCAAATAGTTATTTTGCAGCGCTTAGACACTATTGACGTATTCTAGACCGGTCAAGCCGTGATTTTTCCCGCCAGCAACCAAAAAAGGTTGCAAAACATCAAATTACGGTGGTCGCCTACCAGCGAACCAACACGGCCCCCCAGGTGAATCCGCCGCCCATCGCTTCTAGGAGCACGACGTCGCCCTGCTTGATCCGACCCGCGTCCAGCGCATCGCAAAGCGCTAGCGGAATGGACGCCGCGGACGTGTTTCCATAGCTATCGACGGTTATGACGACCTTGCCGGGGTCGATACCGAGCTTGCGCGCAGACGCGTCGATAATTCGCTTGTTGGCCTGATGCGGCACGAACCAGTCGATATCGTCTGCGTTCATGCCTGTTGCGTCGAAGACGGATTCGATCACATCGGTTATCATTCCGACAGCATGTTTGAAGACTTCACGCCCCTGCATCCGCAGATGCCCGACCGTCTGTGTCGAGGATGGACCGCCATCGACATAGAGCTTGTTCTTGTGACATCCGTCGGACCGCAACTTGCTTGCAAGCACGCCCCTGTCGTCAAGCGTTCCGGCGGATTCGACCGCCTCTACGACCAGGGCCCCTGCGCCGTCTCCGAACAACACGCAGGTTGTGCGATCCGTCCAGTCGAGAAGCCGCGAGAACGTTTCGGCGCCGATCACGAGCGCGCGTTTGGCGAGCCCGGTGCGCAGATAGGCGTCGGCTGTCGTCAAGGCAAAAACGAAGCCAGAGCACACGGCCTGGACGTCGAAGGCTGCGCCCTGCGTAATCCCGAGGCGATGCTGAATATCGACGGCTGCGGCCGGGAAGGTATTGTCAGGCGTCGACGTCGCCACAATGATCAGGTCGATGTCCTGCGGCTCGAAACCGGCGTTTTCCAAAGCGGCTCGCGCTGCGCCGGCGCCCAGAGAACAGGTCGTCTCGCCCTCGCCTGCAACATAACGCTGGCGGATGCCCGTGCGCTGGACAATCCATTCGTCCGACGTCTCAACGAGGCTTTCCAGATCCTTGTTGGTCACTGTCTTTTTGGGAAGGCACGACCCGTAACCCCGCACTACTGTTCGGATCATCGTTACCCCTGACTCACTGCCGCCTGCACGCTGCCAATCGTCTGTTTCGCGTGGTAGAGTTTTAGATCGTTTTCGATCTTCGATATCAGATCGTTTCGCGCCATATCGTGCGCAACATCGACAGCGGCGGCGAACCCGTCCGCGTCCGTCCCGCCGTGACTCTTGATGACGATGCCGTTCAAGCCCAGAAAGACGCCGCCATTGACCCGGCGCGGGTCCATCTTCTCTCGAAGCCTGTCGAAGGCGCTTTTCGCCAGAATATAGCCGAGACGGGCAAGGATTGTGCGGCCCATGGCGGCGCGCAGATATTCTGCGATCTGCCGCGCCGTGCCTTCCGCGGTCTTCAGAGCAATATTGCCAGCAAAGCCCTCGGTGACGACGACATCGACCGTTCCCTTGCCAAGATCGTCGCCTTCGACGAAACCGTGATAATTCATGCCCGGAAGCTCGCTCGCCTTTAGGATGCGGCCCGCTTCCTTTACCTCTTCCAACCCCTTGACCTCCTCGACGCCGACGTTGAGCAGCCCTACGGACGGCCGGTCGATCTCGAAGAGCGCGCGCGCCATGGCGGCGCCCATCATCGAATAGTCGGTCAGTTGCTGGGCGTCCGCGCCCACCGTCGCGCCGACGTCGAGCACGATGCTCTCGCCGCGCAGGGTTGGCCAGATGGCCGCGATTGCGGGACGTTCGATATTTGCCATGGTTCTGAGGCAAAACCGCGACATCGCCATAAGCGCGCCGGTGTTTCCCGCAGACACGCAGACATTCGCCTCGCCGTTCTTGACTGCCTCAATGCTGCGCCACATGGAGGAACGCCAACGACCCTGGCGCAACGCCTTGCTGGGCTTGTCATCCATGCGCACAGAAATATCGCAGTGATGAAACGTGCTCGCCGCCGCCAGCTTCGGATGTTCGGCGATCAGAGCCGCGCACTTGTCCTCCTCACCGTAGAGAAGGAATTTCAGTTCGGGATGCCGGTCCAGTGACTTCGCCAGACCCGGTATGGCTACCTCCGGCCCGAAATCACCGCCCATCACGTCCACGGAAATGGTGATCAAACTAGATTTTCCCTCTTATTCTTTTTCTGGTTGCGGCAATCCAGTTCTGACGCCATATCCGGACAATATTGGGGTCTTGATACGCATGATCTGTTACTGAAGCTTTTCACAGGGCGCCATAAATAGACTCTTTCCAAGTTGATACAACCGGTTTGTCGTGTTTTTCCGGCATTTCCGCCGCCTGTCGCGGGGAAATTACACTGAGACCAAACGCTCTACTGTTTCGTTCCGCTCCAGCCCTTTAATCCAGCAAAGGGAGAAGCTTTCTCACTCTCATCGGGGGCGTCATGAGAAGGAGGCATGAAAGCCGCGCCCTCTTTACGCGGATAAGGATTGATTGCCAACACTATAAACTCCTCGCATATGGCGGCGATGTCTATGCTGTCGCCAGTGAAAGTCTCAGGTATGTCCGGCCCTTCCGCATCGACCACCATCTCTCCCGTCTCATCCATGTCCACGCGGGCGAGCCTTGAGCCCTCCGGCACGAACAGCGCCTCCACCTCTTCGTCTACGGTCTCATGCACCGGCTCCAGCGTCACGATGCAATTCTGAATCAGCGACGCCTTCACCCGGCCCTTCACGCGCACGCCGTCGCGCTTCCAGCGCGACAGGTCGAAGTCACCTTCGACCAATTCCACCGCCGGAATGTTCCAGCGCCGCGCCAGCGCCTCACGCTGACGTTCATCGGCCTCGACGTGAACCCTCACCGGATTTTTGGAGATATGGCCGACATTGACCAGCCAAGAGAATGTTTCGGACTTCTTCTCAGACATTTGCGACCGTTTCCTGTTACACCGATTCAGCCGGGCGCTGCAGAATATCCCCGGACAGGATGCCCGCCTCCTCGCGACCGGAGAACTCTTCGTCGAGACGCAGCACCGCTTTCGCGAGCGCGCTCATGTCTGCGCCCGCCGCCGCGGCGCCGTCCGCGAGACCGGGATGAATATTGCGCCTTAACGCCTCAGCCAGCGCGGCGGCGTCTCCTGCATCGAGAGCCGCGCGATAGGCTTCCGCGCGTCCGTAGAACATGCGGGCGAGCTTCTTCATGCGTTTCGGCACGCTGTTGTCGCCAACGCCAAGTTCCCGGATCGAATGGTCAACCTCGGCGAAGAAGCTGTCGACAACATCCTGCGCAAGCTCCTGAACGGGCGCCGACGCCTGACCCGTGCGGCGCAGAAAGAGAATCATCATTATGCTGATCATCTCGTAGCGACCCATCACGGTATCCGGGACATTCATGTGAATGTAGTAGGACGGTTCGCGCGCTGCTGCGGTCAGTTGACCGTAAATTGAACGAATGATTTCCCGATTTTTCCGGTTTCTGCTAAAATAGCCGAATATCATGTGTTTGCCTTTTCGCGCCATAATTTCGGCGCTGGATTGCTGCAAAGCATGAGGCGCGTTCATATTGGCCTGTTGCATCGCTTGCGATCGTGGTTTACCGAAGCATTCGGGAAAAGCAACTCAGCCAGACTGTCAGATGGAGATGCTGTTGACACGGCGTGTTTTCAACCGAACGAAAAAATATTTTTACTGCACGACCGTCGCCGTCGGACTTTCGGCCGTGGCCGTTTCGGGCTGCTCGATGACCGAAGAACTGACGCATGGTTACGTTCTGGAGCAACAGACGCTGGAACTCGTCCCTCCCGGCTCCAGCAAGGAGCAGGTTCTTCTGTCGCTGGGCACCCCGACCGTTGAGGGCGACTACGGCGGCGAGGCCTACTACTATATCTCACAGAAGAAGGTCAAACGGGCCGAATTCCTCAAGCCACGGCTGGTGGACCAGTCTATTCTCGCTGTTTATTTCAACGAGGAAGACGGGACCGTGACCCGGCTTGCCAACTATACGCTTGAAGACGGCAAAGTTTTCGACACGATCAGCCGCACGACGCCGACGGGCGGTAAGGAAGAAACCTTCCTGACGCGCGTCCTGTCTTCTGTCAGCGGCGGCGGCAAGGAGGCCGCGACAAGAGGGCTGTTCGGCGGATAAGACCAACAGCATTTCTCAACAGTCGGTTCGGCGATCGCCGGACCGTTAGACCAAACAAAACCCGCGGCTCTTTTGAACCGCGGGTTTTTCGTTGATGCGAAGTGGTTGCGTTCGATCACATGCCCGAATGGGCGAGGATCGCAAGCAGCAGCAGAGCCATTATGTTGGTGATCTTGATCGCCGGATTGACGGCGGGACCGGCGGTGTCCTTGTAGGGGTCGCCAACAGTATCACCCGTCACCGACGCCTTGTGGGCCTCACTGCCCTTCTCGTGCCTGACGCCGTCGGCGTCGACGAAGCCGTCCTCGAAGGACTTCTTGGCGTTGTCCCAGGCGCCGCCGCCGGACGTCATCGAGATAGCGACGAACAGGCCGTTGACGATCACACCGAGAAGCGAAGCGCCGAGTGCGGCGAAGGCGGAAGCTTTCGAGCCCGAAATCAGCAATACGCCAAAATAGACCACGAGCGGCGCAAGCACCGGCAGCAGCGAAGGTACGATCATTTCCTTGATTGCCGCCTTGGTCAGTATGTCGACCGCGCGCGCATAGTCGGGCCGTTCGGTGCCTTCGAGGATGCCAGGCTTTTCTCGGAACTGACGACGCACTTCCTGCACCACGGTGCCGCCGGCGCGACCCACCGCCGTCATGGCGATGCCGCCGAACAGATACGGAATCATACCACCGAATATCAGACCGGCCACAACATAAGGATTGGACAGGCTGAAGGAGATAGTACCGACATCCGCGAAGTACGGGAACGACTCTGAATTATTCACGAAGAATTCGAGGTCGTTCGAATAGGCTGCGAACAGCACCAGCGCGCCAAGTCCGGCTGAACCGATGGCATAGCCCTTGGTCACGGCTTTCGTCGTGTTTCCGACCGCATCGAGCGCGTCCGTCGATTTGCGGACTTCAGACGGCAACCCCGCCATTTCCGCGATACCACCGGCATTGTCCGTCACCGGACCGAAAGCGTCGAGCGCAACGATCATGCCGGCGATGCCGAGCATGGCGGTGACCGCGATGCCGGTGCCGAAAAGCCCGCCAAGCTGATAGGTGGCGATGATGCCGGCGATAATCACGATGGCCGGAAGCGCCGTCGCTTCCAGCGAGACCGCGAGGCCCTGGATAACGTTCGTGCCATGACCGGTGACCGAGGCTTGCGAGATCGAATTCACAGGACGCTTGTTCGTTCCGGTATAATATTCGGTGATCCAGACAATCAGACCGGTCACGATGAGGCCCACGATACCGCAGACGAAAAGATCGAACCCGGTGAACGCTGCATCGCCAACCTGACCCCAGCCGATGGTGAGTTGGGTTGCGATAGCAAGTCCAACGATCGATAGGACGCCCGTGACAAACAGCCCCTTGTAAAGAGCTCCCATGATCGAACCGTTCGATCCCAGACGAACGAAGAAAACGCCGACGATCGACGTAATGATACAAGTCCCGCAGATGGCGAGCGGATATATCATGATGTCAGCGAGCACCGTCGTGCCGGTGAAGAAGATCGCGCCGAGCACCATGGTCGCCACCACCGAAACCGCATAGGTTTCGAAGAGGTCGGCGGCCATACCCGCGCAGTCTCCGACATTGTCGCCGACATTGTCGGCGATCGTGGCCGGATTGCGTGGGTCGTCTTCCGGAATTCCAGCTTCGACCTTGCCGACGAGATCGCCGCCGACATCAGCGCCCTTTGTGAAGATGCCGCCGCCGAGACGCGCGAAGATCGAAATCAGGGACGCGCCGAAACCAAGCGCCACCAGCGCATCGATCACCGTGCGGTCGCCAATCGCGAATCCTGCAATGTAGGTCAGATAATAATAGTAGATCGCCACGCCCAGCAGGGCGAGACCAGCTACGAGCATGCCCGTGATGGCGCCCGACTTGAAGGCGATATCAAGACCTTCAGCAAGGCTGTTGGACGCCGCCTGCGCCGTGCGAACATTGGCGCGGACCGAGACATGCATGCCGATGAAGCCCGCGGCTCCGGACAGAACGGCGCCGATCAGGAAGCCAATCGCCGCGTATCCCGACAGCAGGATCCACACTATGATGAAGACGACGACCCCCACGATCGCAATCGTTGTATACTGACGGGCGAGATAGGCTTGCGCGCCTTCCCTGATTGCGCCGGCAATTTCCTGCATGCGCGCGTTGCCTTGATCCGCAGCCAAAACCGACCGCGTCGCCCAAATGGCGAATACGATCGAAAGCAGGCCACAGGCGATGACGGCCAATAATAGTGTCAATGCCAATTCCTCCAGTTTGCCGGCTCACACTCCCTCCGGCAGTTGAAACAGACGGCCGACAATTGGTCGCGGCCGCTCTATCGGGCGGATGTTTGGCGACAGCGCGGGCGGTCGTCAAGCTTTCAGTGGAGAATCTCTCGTGCTTTCCGACGAAAGACACATATATCAGCCCGCAATCTCGCGGTTTTTTCGATCGCTTCTAACCTGCCAGGCCAGCAGTAGCAGGCAGAGAAGCGCCGCTGGCCACAGGACCTGGCTGATTGCATCCCAGCCGAAGGAGTTCAGGACGCGGCCCGACATCAGCGAGGCGAATGCGACAGTTCCGAAAAGAATGACGTCATGGACGCCTTGCACCTTGTTCTTCTCCGCAGGCCGGTATGTGGTGCTGACCATGGTCGTTGCACCAATGAAGCCGAAGTTCCAGCCGACACCCAGCAGGACGAGCGCGCCCCAGAAATTCCAGAGTTCGATGCCCATGCCCGCGATGACGGCGCAGGCAATCAGGATCACGAGGCCGCTGGCGATGATCGGCGCATATCCGAAGCGGGCGATAAGCTTTCCGGTGAAGAAGCTTGGCGCGAACATGGCGAGCACATGCCACTGGATGCCAAGCGCCGCCATGTCCGTCGAGAACCCGCAACCGACCATGGCGAGAGGCGCGCCGGTCATCATGAAGGACATCAGCGCATAGGAGCAGACGCCGCAGGCGAGCGCCGTCAGGAACTTTTGCTGGAGCAGGATCTGCATAAGCGGTCGCTCAGGGGTCTCCGAGCGGTGTTCGAGCAGGACCGGATTCTCCTTGATCCGAAGCATTGAGAGGATAACGACGCCAATCGCTGCAAGTCCCAAAATGGAAGCATAGGCGCCTGCAAACATTACCGGAGCGAAGAAATCGCGGGTGAAAATCACCAGTTGCGGCCCGATGACGGCGGAAATCACGCCGCCCATGAGAACCCAGGAAATCGCCTGCCCCTTGAAATTGTCCGGCGCATTGTCGGTCGCAGCAAATCGGTACTGCTGGATGAAGGAGTTGCCCATCCCGATAATCAGGAGACCGAAGGCGAACATCCAGAAACTGGACTGAAACAGCGCAATAGTGGCGACAGCGCCGCCAAGGCCGTTGAGACAGGCCCCGCCCATGAAACCCAGCCGACGCCCGATCAACCGCATCAGCCAAGCCGCCGGCAGTGCGCCGACCGCCACACCAAGTGTAAAGCCGGTGACCGGAGCGGTCGCCAGCGACTTGTCTTCGCCCAGCATATAGTCGCCGGCCAGACCTCCGAGCGATACGGCGATGGGCGCGCCAGCGCCGAGAAAGGCGTTCGAGGCGGCGAGAATCAGTGCATTGCGTTTTGCCAGAGCTAGATCGACGCTCGACCCCGGCACGGTATGATTGACATTCATGAATGTTTCCCGGCCGCCGTATGTCGGTTCAGCGCGCCTTGCTCATAATCAATGGTCCGCCGCAAACGGCAAATTTACCGGGCGATGAATATATCAGCGATTGGTAATAGGCAATCGCGCCGTGGTGCGGTCTGGCTTCACTTACCCGCGCATGCGTTCGCCCCGCGGGTCAAAAGGCGGCTCGGTCAGGATCCGGGCGGGGCGGCGCTTGCCAAGTATCTCGATCTCGAACACGCCTTCGTCCTCGTTCCCGGCCATCGCGGCGGGCACATAGCCCTGTGCAAGAGACATGTCGACATAGTGACCATAGCCGCCCGAGGTGACCCAGCCTACGACGCGCCATTCCCCGTCCCTTTGGGGATGGATTTTCGGCATCTCAGCGCCAGACGCATCGAATCGGGGCGCGCCATAGCCGTGCGGCGGACTGACCAGACCATGATCGACGTCGCCGACCCTGGCCCAGACGGGTTCGTCGCCCATCACATCCGTGTCGTCCGCCTGGATTGCAAAACTGACGCGTCGCGCCTTCGGGCCGTTTTCGTGTTCTTCCGCCGCCCTGCTCAAGCCAATAAAGTCGTTCTTTGACAGTTTCACAAAGCGCTCCATCGCGCCTTCATACGGGCCATAGATCGGCCTGAGTTCTGCGAACCATGTCGGGAAATTCTTCTCCAACCGCATGGACAACAACGCCCGCATGCCGAAATCGGAGATGTCGAATTTCGCGCCGGCGCCCTTGATCGCCAGGTAAACCGTCCGTTCATAGGCCGGTTCCATCCAGATCTCATAGCCGAGATCGCCGGTATAGCTGATCCGGTTGACCTTACAGGGACAGCCTGCGACGTCCATTTCGCGATAATCCATAAATCGAAACGATTCGTTCGAGACATTGATGTCGGCCAGTTTTTCAAGCACGGCGCGCGACTGAGGTCCGGCGATGGACAGACCGACAAGTTCCTGCCCGAAGCGCCGCAGACGCACGGTTCCGTCAGAAGGCAGATGGCGCTCGAACCAGCGCATGTGATAAATTTGCGCGGCCGTGGATCCCCAGACCATGAAACGTTCGTCGCCGGCGTTGACGATCGTGAAGTCCCCGATCAACTTGCCTTCATGATTGAGCATCGGCGTCAGCACGATGCGGCCGGGCTTCGGCATCGTGTTGGTCATCAGCCTGGACAGCCACCCGCCCGCCCCCGGGCCCGATACTTCGTATTTGGCGAAATTGGCGATCTCCGTGACGCCGACGCGTTCCCTGACAGCGCGCACCTCGTTTCCGACGTGGGCGAAATCATTGGACCGATGGAAGGACAGGTCGTCTTTTGCTTCCGCGGCGCTCGGCGCAAACCATAGAGGCGTTTCCAGACCCCAGCTGTCTCCCATGACTGCGTGGTTGTCCCGCACCATGATATCGTATAGCGGCGTCGTCTGCTGCGGTCTCGCCGCCGGCAGCTCCTCGTTGGGAAAACGGATCGAGAATCTTCGGGAATAGTTTTCCCGGACCTTGGCGTTGGTGTAGCGCAGCGACGTGAAATCCCCGAATCGGGCGACATCCATGCCGAAAATGTCGTGGCCCGGATCGCCGTCGGTCATCCAGTTCGCCAAAGCAAGACCGACGCCGCCGCCCTGCGAGAAGCCGGCCATCACGGCGCAGGCGCACCAGAAATTCGTCAGCCCCTGAACCGGCCCGACAAGCGGATTGCCATCCGGCGCGAACGTGAATGGTCCATTGACTATCTGCTTTATCCCCGCCCTTCCAAAGGCCGGGAAATGCTGGAACCCAACCTCCAGAGACGGTGTGATACGATCAAGATCCGGCTGCAGCAATTCGTGCCCGAAATCCCATGGCGTCTCCTTCGCAGACCATGGCACGCAGGCCTTCTCGTAGGTGCCGAGCAGCAGACCCTCGCGCTCCTGCCTGGTGTAGATCTCACCCTTGAAGTCGATAACCCCGACGAGTTCACGGCCTGAAGCCTCGTTGAATTCACGGACTTCCGGCATCGATTCTGTCAGCAGATACATATGCTCCATGGCGAGCAATGGCAGTTCGAGGCCGACCATGCGTCCGACCTCGCGCGCCCACAGGCCGCCAGCATTGACAACATGTTCCGCCCTGACGGTTCCCTTTTCCGTCGCCACGGTCCAGGTCCCATCCGGGCTCTGGGAGAGATCGGTCACGCGGTTGCGCAATTCTATCTTCGCGCCAAGTTTGCGCGCCGCCATGGCGTAGGCATGCGTCGTTCCGGACGGATCGAGATGGCCTTCCACCGGATCCCACAAAGCGCCGACAAAACGGCTTTCATCCATCAGCGGGAACATCGCCTTGGCCTCGGAAGGCGTGATAATCTCGGTATCCATCCCGAGCGCCCTGCCCGTCGCCTGCGTATAGCGCAGGAAATTCAGTCGTTCCTCGCTGTCGGCCAACATCACGCCGCCAGTCAGGTGGAGCCCGCAGGACTGGCCAGACAACTCCTCCAATTCGCTGTAGAGGGAGACGGTATAGGCCTGCAGGCGCGCGACGTTCGGATCACCGTTGAGCGTATGAAAGCCGCCGGCTGCGTGCCACGATGAACCCGACGTCAGTTCCGACCGCTCGACCAGAAGCACATCCTTCCAGCCGGCCTTCGCCAGATGGTAAAGCACCGAACACCCGACGACCCCGCCGCCTATCACCACCGCGCTTGCATGTTCCTGCATCAAATCCGCCCTCTGTTCCGCAATCAGGTGAAGCCAGTCTAATGGTTGTAGCGCCAATGGACTAGCGGCAGGATACACACTAACAATCAAAGTGGACCAGTCAGATTAGGTTGTGCAATGGGCAAGACTCCTACAGGGTTGAACGAAAGCATTCCGCGCGATGCGACGTCAGGCAGGCGCCGGCGGTTTTCCGTGCCGCTGAAGGCGACCATCCTCCTCGTCTTCGTTCTGACCACAGTGCCGGTGCTCCTCGCCATCATCGAGATCGACCAGCGCACCGGCAGCAAAGTCGTACGCACTCACGCGGCGGAGATGGTGGAACGCTTCCGGAACGAGACAATTCGTGAGATCGTGACCGAGTTCAACGCCCTCAAGGTGCTGATTTCGACCGCAGCCGAACTCGGCCGTCAAGCGCCTGACGTCTTCGAAGACGACCGCGCGCTCCGGTATCTCTTCAGCCTGCTACAACACGGCGAAACAATGCTGAACGTCTATGTCGGGCTTGAGGACGGGTCCTTCCGACAAGCACGGCGGATCCATGATCCGAACATGGATATCCACGGCGCCCGCCCGCCCGCAGGCACGGAATATGCCTATCGCCTGCTGGATCCCGATCTCGGACCATCGACACTCGACCGCTACATCTTCCTCGACAATGAACAGAATTTTCTTGGCGAGGTCTCGGCGGAAAGCGGCTACGACCCACGCCAGCGCGCCTGGTACAAAGTGGCGGTGGATGCCGGTGCGAAGACGATTACGGATCCGGAATTGTTCTGGGCCTTCGGACTGGTCGGTTTCACGGTGGCCGAACCCTACGAGGTCGACGGCAAGCTCGCCGGTGTGGTCGCGGCGGATGTGACTCTCGACAGCTTTTCGTCCTATCTCGCCCAGAAGCCAGTGAGTCCGAACAGCCTCAGCTACCTGCTGGACGACCACGGGATGGTCCTGGCAGCCTCGGACGGCGCCACGACCTATGGTAGCGACAACGATCAGGTGTCCCTGCCGCATGTCGCGGACGTCGAGAACCGGCTCGTCTCGCTGGCCTATTCGCAGCGGCCCGAGACTGCTGGCGCGGAAGTCTACAGGTTCAGCCACGAGGAAAGTGACTACATTGTCGGACTGTCTTCCCTGGAAGAGGATCTGGACAAGCCCTGGCGTCTGATGGTGCTGACGCCACTGAGCGATTTCACAGCCGAGTTTACGCGCAACAGCCAGCGGATGCTGGTCATCGGCCTCGTGGCCATTGCCGTTCAGCTGACGATCATCTACGTGATCGCCGGCCTGATCGCCTCGCCGCTGCAGCGGCTGACCCGCAAGGTGGCGCGGATCCAGTCGTTGGAAAGCAGCGTCGACCTTCCGATGAAGCGGTCACGGATCCGCGAGGTGGACGTGCTGTCCCAGGCCATCGACACGCTCGATACCGTGGTCCAGGCCTTTGCCCGCTTTGTACCTGTAGGCCTGGTGCGCGAGTTGCTGAAATCGGACCGCCAGCTGGAACTAGGCGGGCAGAGCCGGTTTCTGACGATTCTCTTCTGCGATGTCGAGGCGTTCTCTACCCTCGCCGAACGGATCGCTGCGCGCGACCTGCTGGCCCGGGTCTCTGTGCTTCTGGGAGATATCACGAAAAGGGTTCACGACCAGAAGGGAACGATCGACAAGTTCATGGGCGACGGCGTGATGGCCTTTTGGGGCGCCCCGGTGGCGCTTGACGACCATGCCTGGCGCGGCTGTGTTGCGGCGCTGGCAATCCAGCGCGATCTCGAACGGCTAAACGCTGAATGGCGCGGCAACGATGCGCCCGAGATGCGGCTCAGGGTCGGCATCCATTCCGACGTGGTGCTGGTCGGCAATATCGGCTCGAAGGATCGGATGAGCTACACTGTCCTGGGCGACGGTGTGAACATCGCGTCGCGACTGGAAGGCTGCAACAAGATGTACGGCACGCTCGTCTGTATCAGCCACGACACGTTTAGCGAGGCGGGCGACCGGATTTGCGTGCGTCCTATCGACGAAGTGCAGGTCAAGGGTCGGCGGGCCACGATCACCATTTACGAACTGCTCGGGGCCTATGGCGCAGGCGAGATCTTCGAGCCCGACACAGAGACGCAGGAAATCGCACGGATCACCCGCACCGCCTTTGATGCGCTCGTCGGCGGCGACCGGCCCGCTGCGCTAGCCGCCTATCGCGAGGTGCTGGCGATCCGCCCGGACGATCCTGTGGCAAAGCTGCACGTCAGCCGGCTGGAAGCGGACGAAGCTCTTCCGCGCGCGCAGGTCAAAATGATGGAGAGCCATGATGGCAAGTTCTCCTGAAGTTTCCGCCACCGACAAATTTCGCCCGAGTGATTACTCGGCGGCGCTGGTCTACTGCCTCCTGCAACACGGAACCTGGGCGCACGGTGCGCGAGTGCTCGATGTCGGCTGCGGCAGCGGCGTTCTCCTTGCGGCGGCCGGCTCGGCCGGAGCGGTTCATCTTTGCGGAGTCGATATCGAGGCCGACGCCGTCGCCGCGACGAGCGCGCTACTGGACAGGCTCGGCCACTCGGGCGCGCGCGAAGTCCACCTCGGCGAAATGTTCGAGCCAGTCGCGGGACTCCGCTTTGACCTTGTACTGGCCAATCTACCCCACTTTCCCATGGATGGGGCGCCGGTCGACGGACGACATATGTCGTGGAGCAACGGCGGCGCAGACGGGCGCAGACTGATAGATCGCTTCCTCGACGGCCTTGCCGCGCATCTGGAGCCAGACGGACATGCGCTGGTCATGCACAACGATTTCATCGGTCTCGACCGTACGCGGGAGTTGGCCGGGCAGCACGGACTGGCAGTCGAGATCGCCGACAAGATCATGGTTCCGATTCCGGACGCCAAGCTTGCCGTAATGTCCGATGACGTCCTGGAGCGCGAGACGGGGCTGTCGATTCGCCGCTTTGGCGACTATACATTCGGCGCGATCTCGGTCCTGGTGATCAAACATGCGACAAAGGGGAAGGAGCCGTCATGATCGGTGCGCTACGGGGCACTTTGGCAGTGCTTGTACTCGTCCTTCTGGCGGCGCTCTCACCTGCGCGCGCCGAAACACCGGACGAGGCGCTGGACGACCTGCTTGCCAAGGTCCGGTCCGAGATGCCCGAGGCCTGCGACAAGGAGGACGCCGACACACTGGTCCGCATCCTGTGTACGGGCACGATGCGGGTTGGGGTCCGCTGGAACTATCCGATGTTCTCGACCCTGGTCGGAGAAACCGACGAGCGGATCGGCTACGACACCGCCGTGGCCAGCGCCATTGCGGCGCGGCTGGGGGTGAAGACGGAATGGATCCATGTCCGCGCGGCCACCCGGATCTCGACCCTGGCCGAGGGCGGAGCCGATGTCGTCATCGCCACCATGGGGCATACCAAGCAACGCGACGGGCAGACCCGGTACATCCGCCCGCACTACTACAGCTCGGAGACCATCGTCGTGGGTGCGCGCGAACTGGACATCTCCAGCTGGGACGAAATCAAAGGCTGGCGCGTCTGCAGCACGATCGGCAACCACGCGAACAGCTATCTCGTCACCCAGGACGTCCGACTGATGTTGTTCGAGAGCGCCGTCCGCCTGCCGGAGGCGCTCGAAGACGGGACCTGCAGGCTCGCCTCCCAGGACGACAGCTTTTTCGCTTCCTTTATCGCCGTGCCGGAGTTCGGGGACCGGTTCGAGCGCAAGTTCGGCTTCCACGCGGTGCCTTGGGGCATGGCGGTGGCGCAAACCGGCAGCGACGAATTCGCCACCGCGCTGGAGCTCATCAGCGCGATCATGCATCGCGATGGCGAATTCCTCAAAATCGGCATCGAGAACAGCGTCTTCACAGGGTTTCTCGAAGAGCAGCACGACAAGTGGCAAACACCGGCCTGCGTTGATTCCTCGGCCGTCACCGATGCGAGCTGTGTCCTGCCTGCACTCGACAACACTCCGTTGCCGACCCGCTTCGCGGACGAGGTGAACGCGACCGTGGACTGGATAAAAGCCAATCTCGGCCTCGCCCTGGAACTGCCGATGCTGACCAGCGTACCGGCCTTCGAACTCTTCACCGCCGGAATCGTCAATTCCTTGATCCTGGTGATGGGCGCACTCGGTGCGACGCTTGGTTTCTCCCTCGTTTTCGGGTTCTTCGCGATGATTCCCCTGCGGGTGTCTCGTTTCGTGACCTGGGGCATCGTCACGACGATCCAGTCCTCGCCCGTTATCCTGACGCTGGTGGTCGCAGGAACGGTGGCAACTACAATCTTCACCTATTCGCCCGCCGTGGCGCTCGGCTCGGCCATCGTTGCGCTCGGGCTCATGAACGGGGCCAACGCGGGCCAGGCGATCGGCGAGGCCGCAGAGAGCCTGCAGCGGGACGGCCGGTACGGATCCGGTTTCAATGGAGCTCTCTACGGGGCTGCGGTCAGGCGGTCGTTAACGCAGATCCTGTCCTTCCTGACCAACGCTGCAAAAGGCACGCCAATCGCGAGCTTCACCGGCGCCCCGGAATTGCTGAGCGCACTGACCGACATCACCTCCTTTTCCGCGGGCCGCGGGACCATGTACACGATGGTGCTGATATTCTACATCGCCGTCGTCTTCCTCGTCGTCTGGGCCTGCGAACGGGTCCGGACCCAACTGAACAAGCGGGAGGAGGCGCAGGCATGACCAGTCTGACCGATCTTCTCGCAAGCAACTATCCCCGGGACCTGGCGACCGGGATGGTCGTCAATTTCCAGATCGCAGCCATCGCGCTGGGGCTGGGTCTCGCACTCGGGGCGCCCTTCGTTCTCCTGCTGCTCGGAGGCAAGCTGACGCGCCGGCTGGCGAGCCCGCTGATCGGGCTGATGCGGGCGGCTCCGACCTTCGTGGTGATGTTCTTCCTTCTCAACATCATTCCCCGTCCCTTCCTCTTCTTCGGGACCGAAGTGTATTTGCCCCCTTCGCTGATCGTCGCCCTGTCGCTGACGCCCTATGCAGCAGCCTATGTCGCTGACAACGGCCGCGCCGCGCTTTTAGGGTTGCGTGCCGGATCGCAGACCGAGGCGCTGTTGTTCCTGCCGAATCTGATCCGGGCCTTCACCGTTCTGGTCATGTCATCGAGCGCGGGCGTCGCAATCGGTGTGAACGAAGGCGTCGCCGTCGTTCTGCGCGAGGCCGAGCGCTTGCCGACACTGGGCGAGCAGATGCTGTGTTTCGCCTTCGGTGTCTTCGCCTTCGGCGCTGTGTTCCAGATCGGCTTTGCCATTGTCCGCGTGATGATGCACCACCTGTCCCGGCGCAAGGACGCCGACGCGATACGTGCTGTTGAATAGCCGCTAACGCGAATTAACAGGCCAATGTATTTCAGGTCACACGCAAATGCCTTGTCGCTAAAGCAGCGAGTCATGGATCAGATGCATATCCTGCCTCATTGCAGTAGTTCTAGCATTCCGTCCTGTTGAACAGATCGCAGATACTCCCAACTGCCTGCCTTGGCAGATCATGGAACCGAACATATTTTTGTCGGACGGGATAAGGATTATCTCTCGGCAGAGCCAATTTTCGCGACCATCACCGCTAATCGGAGACCTTTTTTGGGGGTCGCAATTTCTTCGCCAGACGATCGAGAACGGCGTTGACCATCTTCGGTTCGTCTTCGTCGAAGAATGCGCCGGCGACATCGACATATTCCGTCACGATGACGGCGACAGGCACGTCGCGTCGATTGACAAGCTCGTATGTCCCGGCCCTGAGGATCGCGCGAAGAGTGGAGTCGATCCGCGACAGCGGCCAGTCTTCAAGAAGCGCCGAACGGATCAGGGGATCAAGTTGTTTCTGCTGCTCGACCACGCCCGAGACAATGGCGCGAAACCATGCGGCGTCGGCCTCGCGATACTGGTCGCCGTCGATCTCCTTGCCCAGCCGGTGAAGTTCGTATTCCCTGACCACCTCAAGGACGCCGGTTCCGCCAACATCCATCTGGTACAGAGCCTGGACTGCAGAAAGACGCGCGGCGCCGCGTTTGTTGGCCGGCCGAAAAGGCCGGTTTCGTCCGTCTTCGGTCACGCGCCGAGCCTTCTCTTGATATCGATCATCGTCAAAGCCGCCCTGGCCGCAAAGCCGCCCTTGTCTTTCTCGCCGACGCCGTCGTGCTGACTGGCGCGTTTCCACGCCTGCTCCCAGTTCTCGACTGTGAGTATGCCGTTGCCGATCGCCAGCGATTCGCTGACAGCAAGATCCATCAGAGCCCGGCTGGACTCGTTCGAGACGATGTCGAAATGGTAGGTTTCGCCGCGGATGACGGTTCCCAAGGCGACGAAGCCGTCATACGCCTTGCCGCCCTCGTCCGCACCGTCCAGAGCCATGGCGATCACGGCTGGAATTTCCAGCGCGCCCGGAACGGTCATGATATCATAGGTCGCATTCGCTTCCTTGAGAGCGGCGGTTGCGCCTTCCAGCAGCGTGTCGGCGAGATCATCATAGAATCGGGCTTCGACGATCAGAAGATGCGGGTTTGATTTCGCGCCCATGGGTTCTGTCCTTTGGAAAAGTGTGCCGCGGTAATTACAGCAACGCGGCCCGGAGGCAAGCACAATCCGACCAATCGAATCACAATTGCATCGTGGCTGAAATCAATCGGCAGCCGTACGGAATCCGATCAGGCGGTCAGCGTATCGCGCCATCTGGTCAATTTCGAGATTAACCGTGTCTCCGGCGCTGCGCTCCGACCACGTGGTCACTTCTAGCGAATGCCGAATCAAAAGCACATCGAATATCTCCGCCTCGACGCTGTTGACGGTAAGGGACGTTCCGTCGAGCGCGACCGAGCCTTTGGGCGCTATGTATTTCGCCAGATGCGATGGCGCGCGCAGCCGAAAACGGCGGGCCTCGCCCTCATCGGCGATCGAAACAATGTCCGCCTGCCCGTCGACATGGCCCGAAACAAGATGCCCGCCGAGTTCGTCGCCCATGCGCAGCGACCGTTCGAGATTGATCCTTGCACCCTCTTTCCAGCCGCCGATAGTCGTCAACCGAAGCGCCTCTTCCCAGGCTTCGACCTCAAACCATTTCGCATTGTCTTGCGGCCCGGGAAGCCCGGTAACAGTAAGACAG
This sequence comes from Hoeflea sp. CAU 1731, assembly GCF_039888615.1. NCBI lineage: Bacteria > Pseudomonadati > Pseudomonadota > Alphaproteobacteria > Hyphomicrobiales > Rhizobiaceae > Hoeflea > Hoeflea sp. CAU 1731. Next base: position 32,692 of record NZ_JBDQQS010000020.1, read on the forward strand.
ACGCCGGCGCAGGCAATCGATGCGCCCATATCGATCGTCGCCGGATCATATTGTGTGGCGATGCGAAGCCGCACGCCTTCATCCATCTCCGAAATCTTGTCGATCCTGCCGATATCTGTAACGATCCCGGTGAACACGATCATACCCTCTCGTAAATTCGGCACACGTCCCGGCCGTAGGAAAGCGTGTCCGCAAGCCTGAAACCATCCGGACTGACGTCAGCGTCAAGCGGCGCATCCACCCCGTCCGGGCCGATTTCGTCCGGACCGGTGTAGAGTACGATACGATCGACGAGCCCCGCTTTCAAAAAGGATTGCGCAACACGCGCGCCACCCTCGACCATTACAGTAAAATAGCCCCGCCCGGCCAGATCATCGAGCAGTTCTGCGAGAGCAACGCCGCCATCGGCCATTTCACACGCCATCAATTGGCATCCGGCGTCCGACAGGGCGCGATAATCGACAGAGTCCGGCGACGCTGTGGTGGCCACGATCACCGGCGTGGTGGCGGCGGATTGCACCAGCCTGGACGAAAGAGGCAACCGCAGGTGACTGTCGAGTACGAGCCTGAGGGGAGAACGGGACTCCAGCCCCGGCAGCCTGCATGTCAGTTCGGGATCGTCTGCAAGCGCGGTCTCGACGCCGATCAGGATGACATCGCTGACGGCGCGCAAAATATGGGTCGCCGCACGGCTCTCTTCCCCGGTGATGGCAACCTGCCCCGCCCCTTTCCTGCCGATTTTGCCATCGGCGGAAAGCGCCATCTTCAGAGTCACATGCGCGCGATTCTTGTTGCGTTGCATGAGGTATCCCGCCATCGCGAAGTCGGCGTCCGCCTTGAGAACGTCCGTCAGCACTTCTACGCCGGCGTCTCTCAGGATCGCGTAGCCCTTGCCGGAAACCCTGTGGTCGGGATCGGTGGTGGCGGCCACAACCCTCTTTATGCCGGCTGCGACCAGCGCGTTGGCGCAGGGCGGCGTGCTACCATGGTGGGCGCATGGCTCCAGCGTGACGTATGCGGTGGCGCCTCGCGCCAGTTCTCCCGCTTCTGCAAGCGCCTCGGTTTCGGCGTGCGGCCGACCACCAATCGCCGTCACGCCCCTGCCGACGATTACCGGGCCGGCTTCCGTATCGCGGACGATCAGCGTGGCGACCGACGGGTTTGTGCCGGTGCGACCAAGATGCCGGAACGAATAGCGGATCGCAGCCGCCATCATTCGACGGTCAAAATCGCTTGCCTCTGACGATGCGACTGACATTTTCATGAACTTCTTTTAAACGTCCGGATCGACTTCGCCGTCGATCTTGGCGGTCAGTTCATTGATGACGTTTTCGAAATCCTTCGGATCGCTGAAATCCCGATAGACGGACGCGTATCGCACAAAGGCGACGTCGTCGATCGCCCGCAACGCCTCGATAACCATCAGTCCAATCTTGTCGGACGGAATGTCGGTTTCACCTGAGCTTTCAAGGCGCCGCACGATGCCAGAAACAGCCCGCTCAACCCGGTCTCGCTCGACCGGGCGTTTTCTCAACGCAATCTCGAAGGAGCGTATCAGCTTGTCCCGGTCGAACGGCACTCGCCTTCCCGTTTTCTTGATGACCTGCAGGTCGCGAAGTTGCACGCGTTCGAAGGTGGTGAAACGACCACCGCAATCCGGGCACACCCTGCGCCTGCGAATGGCGGTCCCGTCTTCCGCGGGCCGCGAGTCCTTGACCTGGGTGTCTTCCGAGCCGCAAAAGGGACAGCGCATGGCCTAGACCGCGATCTGGTTGGATTGAAATATTTGAACGAGGCTATTCCGCTTGCCTGCAGAGCGAAACGCGCTTCTTTGCGCATCCCAGGCACAACCATGGCTCAACGCAGTCTGGAGCCGGAGCCGCCCGGTCCGTTCGCAGATTTTTCCAATCATCTTGCTCTATGCTTTGCCTGTAAGCCTTCGTGCTCGCTCGACGACCCCGCCGGCGAATCTGCGAACGTACTTAACAGAACTGCTCCATGCATGGAAATAGGCGCCGGGAAAGCTGCCCGCAGCGTCGGACCAGACGCCGGCGACCGTAAACTCCCCGCGATGGCGATTAATGTCGAACAGGCGATAAAGCAGAACGCAAATCAGAGTGCAGAACAGAATTGCAAAGATGGTGTCGCTGGTGAAGTGCCGTCCAAGCATGATCCGCAGCATGGCCGCAACGCCCGCCGCCGCGATGATAAGCCAGGACAGCGGTTTCCAGGCGAAGACCCTGTCGCTCTTTCCCATGAGGATTATGAGAACAGCTGCAAACGTGGCCGCCGCCGATCCTTCGCCGGAGACGAACGAACAATTCTGCATACACTGGTCGCTTATCGAAAAGGCGGACGAGAAATTCGCGTTGCCGCCGAATTCCAGCACCTGTTGCGGTCGCGCCCTGCCCCAATATTCCTTCAGGATCCCGTTGACCAGGAGCCCCGGTCCGAGCAGGAAGGACGAGCAGACAAAGGCCCAGACGTTTCTGTGAACTTTCAGCCGTCCGGGCTCATAGAAGCTCGTGAGATACATCAGCAGACTGAAGATAATGCCGGCTGTGATAATCCAGATGAAGGCGGAGCGAAGAAAGCGGACATAGGGATTCCAAGTCAGGAAAAACCGTCCGCTGTCATTAGTAAACAGCGAGCTGATCCAGATGTCGATTCCAGGCAAACCGACGAACAGGACAGTCGTGAACAGGCAGACGGAGAGCAAGACAGCCAGTGTTTTCCAGAACTCCAGCTCGCTGTTCATCCCCACCAGTTCCCGTGCATTATCCGAATGAAGCGACGCCCGCGACCGTCAGAGGTCCTGATAGATCGGGAAACGGTCCGTCAGGGCAATGACCTTTTGCTTGACGGCCTGTTCAACGGATGCGTTGCCTTCTTCCGAGTTCGCCGTGCGCAGTCCGTCCATCACCTCGAGAATCAGCATGCCGATTTCACGGAATTCGGCAGGTCCGAACCCACGGGTCGTGCCGGCTGGCGTTCCGAGCCGTATACCGGACGTGATCGTCGGCTTTTCCGGATCGTTTGGCACACCGTTCTTGTTGCAGGTGATGAAGGCTCGGCCGAGCGCCTGTTCGGACGCCTTGCCGGTCAGGTTCTTCGGTCGCAGATCAACAAGCATCAGATGCGTGTCGGTTCCGCCCGAAACGATGTCGAGGCCGCCCTCGACCAGCGTTGACGCCAGCACCTTGGCGTTTTCAACGACCTGTCTCGCATAGTTGGAAAATTCCGGCGTCAAAGCCTCGCCGAAAGCGACCGCCTTGGCGGCGATAACATGCATCAACGGGCCGCCCTGCAGGCCAGGGAAAACCGCTGAATTGATTTTCTTTGCGATGTCCTCGTCATTTGTCAGCACGAGGCCGCCGCGCGGTCCGCGAAGGGTCTTGTGGGTGGTCGAGGTTGCGACATGGGCGTGCGGAAACGGGCTGGGATGAACACCGCCGGCGACAAGGCCCGCGAAATGCGCCATGTCGACCCAGAACCACGCGCCGACACTGTCGGCGATGGCCCGGAAACGCGCAAAGTCGATTTTACGGGAATAGGCTGAGCCACCGGCGATAATGATCGCTGGACGGTGTTCGCGCGCCAGCGCTTCAACCTGGTCGAAATCGATCAGGCCTGTCTCCGGCTTGACGCCGTACTGGACGGCGTTGAACCACTTTCCGGACATATTGGGACGCGCGCCGTGCGTCAGGTGTCCGCCGGCGTCCAGACTCAAGCCGAGGATCGTGTCGCCCGGCTTCGCCAGAGCCATCATGACCGCCTGGTTCGCCTGACTGCCGGAATTCGGCTGGACATTGGCGAAAGCGCAGTCGAACAGCTTGGTAACCCGCTCGATTGCAAGGTTTTCCGCGATGTCGACATATTGGCAGCCGCCATAGTAACGCCTGCCCGGATACCCTTCCGCGTATTTGTTGGTCATCACCGAACCCTGCGCCTCCAGCACGGCGCGGGAGACGATGTTCTCGGAAGCAATCAATTCGATTTCGTGACGCTGACGATCGAGTTCATCCTCGATCGCCCCGAACAGAGCCGGATCAGCCTCCTGCAGGGTCCGCGTGAAAAACGTGTCGGTGGAAGTTGCCGGAGATCTGGCTACGTCTGACATTCGGAAGTTTTCCTTCAGCTGTTCGGTTCGATCTTGCTGATTCAGCAGGTCCGCGCGGGCCGGATATCCGGCCATCGCTTGCGCTCGTCTGGCGACTCAATAATGCGATGCGGCAAAATACTCAAGAACGACGGCGCAATCCTGTGCCGCAAGCGAATTGCAGCGACGGATTTTGCGACATGGGAAATGTTTTCGATGCTTCTGACCCGGAGCTCGAATGGCGCGAGACTCTATAAAGAAGCCCGCTCCTACTGGAGAGCAAGTTCTTCCACGCCGTCACGGTGGTAGATATCGTCGCGGAACTGGACGACGCCATCGGACGTCGACCAGGCGGTGATGTAGGTGAAATATACCGGAACCGGATTGGCAAGCGCAATTTCCGTGCTCTCGCCGGTAGCGATGACCGTTTCCATTGTCTGGCGATCCCAACCCGCGGTGTTTTCCAGCAGCCAAGTCGTCAGGTCCCGAACGTTCTGGACGCGAACACATCCAGAAGACTCGAAACGCATCAATTGGCCGAATTTCGACTGCTGCGGCGTGTCGTGCATGTAAACGGCATGCGGATTGTGGAAATTGATCTTGGTCGACGCCATTGCGTTGATCTTGCCGGGATCCTGCCGAAACATCAGCTTGGGCGCCTCATCGACGTTCCAGTCGATCGTCTGCGGGGAAACCTCGTTTCCGCGATAGTCGAAGAGCCGGATGTTGTTGCGGGTCAGATAGGTCGGATCCTCCCGCATCAGCGGCATGATATCTTTCTCGATGATCGAACGCGGCGCTGTCCAGTACGGGTTGAGAATAATCTCGTGTATCTTGGAGTTCAGGATCGGCGTCTGGCGACTGATCTTGCCTACGATGGCTGTATGGCGCTGCACCACGCGGTTGCCTTCGACCGCCTCGATCTGGGCCGCGGGAATATTGACGACCACGTAACGATCTCCAAGAAAACCGGACATCGACTTCAACCGAACCAGATTGGTTTCAAGCTGGCCAAGACGGATATTGGCGGGAACGTTCAGCGCCGCGAAGCTGTATTGACCGAGAACGCCGTCCGCAGGCAAGCCGTGACGCGCCTGGAAGCGCTTGACGGCTCCCTCGACATAGGTGTCGAAGGCGTTGGAGGCTCCTGCTGCGCGCGGCAGATCGCCGGAAATGAAAAGACGTTGACGCAACACCGACACCGCAGGATCGTTGTCGCCAAGCTGAAGCTTGCTCGAGGCGGGCACCGTCGGCCAACCACCCTGCATCACGATATTGTTGTAGGTGCGAATTGCGTCTTCGACGTAAAGCACCGTCTCGGGGCTCAACATAGGCACGCGCGAACTGACTTCCTGGCCGCCGCGAGACCCTTGCGCGTCGAACTGGTCGTCCCACGAACCGCGCTGGGGCGCATTGATAATGCTCTGGATCGCGGACTGCGACAGTGTCTGGGCGGACGCGCCGGAGGCTGCCAGCCCGAGTCCAGTCATCGCCGCGCCTCTGATGAAAGCGCGTCGCGACAGATGTTTACCGATCTTCATTTTCGACATTTGCATTTACCGTCCGGCGAAGAAAACTGTCATCCAACGTTCATAACAGCCATATGCTTAACAAAACGCGATCATTGGCGCTACCATCCGCCTGCGCTCTTCACGATATTGCGAGTGCGCGGCTATGGATCACAGGATCGCGGCGCCAACCAGAAGCAACGATCGGGTCTCGAGTTTCACAGCAATATGGCCAATTCAAGGACTACTACTAACCGATCTCCTGCAAGGTCGCAAATCCGGTCAGGCCGAATATGTTTGCTCCCCCGTGATCAATTTGTCAGATAGGTCGATGCCACTCATTTTGCCAGGAGGCCACCGTGAAATTTCACCTGAGGGACGAGGATCGGCCTACCGAGCGCCGTGCGCCGGTGACCCCGCAGCATGCGCAGACACTGATCGAGGCCGGATGGGAAGTCGACATTGAAAACAGCGCCAAGCGGATCTTCTCCGATGCTGACTATGCTGCGGCCGGTTGTCATATCAAGCCCGCCGGAAGCTGGATCGATGCGCCCTGCGATACGGTGATCCTCGGCCTGAAGGAATTGCCTCCCCTTCCAGAAACATTGCCTCACCGGATGATCCACTTCGCCCATATCTACAAGGATCAGCATGGCTGGCGGGACGAACTGCGCCGCTTCGCGCGCGGAGGCGGCCGACTTTATGACCTGGAGTTTCTGGTTGATTCGGAAGGCCGCAGGAAAGCCGCTTTCGGATACTGGGCTGGCTGGGTCGGAGCCGCCCTTGCGCTTTGGCGTCACATCGCGCGCGATCATGGCGTCGCTGGCCCTTTGCAAGGCTTGAGCAACTTCGAAAACAGAGACGCGCTGCGCTCGGAAATAGAAACGCTTGCGCAAGGTGGAAAGCGCCTTCCCCGCGCGATCGTCATCGGGGCGAAGGGTCGTTCCGGACAGGGCGCGGTCGATGCGCTCAGCATCGCCTGCGACGAGATTACCGAGTGGGACAAGGAAGAGACCGCCGATCTCGACCGGAAGGCACTGACCAATCATGACATTCTGGTGAATTGTGTGCTGGTGTCCGGCCCCGGATTGCTGCTGCTTACTTCGGAAGACGTTGAAGGGCCAGACCAGAAAATCAGAACGATTTCAGATGTATCGTGCGACCCCTTAAGCGACTACAACCCGCTGCCCATCTACCGCGAGCCGACAAGCTGGGAGCGACCGTTCATCACGGTTGGCAGGAACGGCGACGGGGAAGAAATTGAACTGACTGCTGTCGACAACTTGCCGTCTTTGCTGCCGAAAGAAGCCTCCGAGGACTTCTCCCGGCAACTGCTTCCCTCTCTTCTTGCCTTCGACCACGGTCAGGAATGGCGGGCGGCGCTCGATCTTTTCGAAAGCAAGATCAGGGAACTGGAGACGATCGGATAACCGGGTAAGCAGTATTGCCATTGGTAGCAGCATCACCTTAAGGACTTCATCAATCTTTAAAATACTGGAACCGGAGAGTGACGATGACGAAATTTCGCAACGAATCAGACAGTCTCGGAACGGTTCAGGTGCCCGCCGACAGGCTTTGGGGCGCCCAGACCCAGCGATCGCTGCACTATTTCAGCATTGGCGACGACATCATGCCCGATGACATGATCACCGCCTATGCGACGTTGAAACGGGCAGCGGCGACCGTCAATCACCGTGGCGGCAGGCTGGAAAAACAGCAATGCGATCTCATCGTGCAGGTGTGTGATGAAATTGTTGCCGGCGAACATCGCACCGAGTTTCCGCTTCACGTCTGGATGACCGGCAGCGGCACCCAGTTCAACATGAATGTAAACGAGGTCATTTCCAATCGCGCCTGCCAGATTGCAGGCACGGAAGTTGGCGGTAAATCCCCGGTTCACCCCAACGACCACGTCAATATGGGCCAGTCGACGAACGATTCATTTCCAACCGCGATGTGCATCGCCGCCGCCGAAGGTTCCGTCAAGCGGCTCCTGCCGGCCGTTCGCGCGCTGCGGGATTCGCTGGACGCCAAGGCGAAGGCGTGGGATGACATCGTCAAGATCGGCCGCACCCACATGCAGGACGCGACACCGTTGACGCTTGGCCAGGAGTTTTCCGGCTATGTCGGGATGCTGGACGACGCTGCCCGGCATGTGGAGCAGTCGCTCGAGAGTGTGTACCGACTGGCGCTTGGCGGCACCGCGGTCGGCACGGGAATCAACACAGCGGCCGGTTTCGACGTAGAAACCGCAGGCGAGATCGCGTTTCTTACCGGTCTGCCCTTTGTGACCGCACCCAACAAGTTCGCGGTGCAGGGTTCGCATGACGCGCTGGTGCATCTACATGGCGCGCTGAAGGTGCTCGCCACAGCGCTATTCAAGATCGCCAACGATATTCGTCTTCTGTCCTGCGGACCGCGCTGTGGATTTCAGGAACTGATCATTCCCGAAAACGAACCGGGTTCTTCAATCATGCCTGGCAAGGTCAATCCGACGCAGTGCGAAGCGCTAGCCATGCTGGCGGCGCAGGTGATGGGCAACGATGTTGCGGTGACAATCGGGGGCGGCGCAGGATACCTGGAAATGAACGTCTACAAACCGCTGATCATATTCAACCTGTCGAAGTCCATTCGGTTGATGACTGATGGCTGCGACAATTTTCGTCAGTTCCTGGTTGAGGGTATGGAGCCCAACCGCAAACAGATCAACGCCTATGTCGAGCGCTCGCTGATGCTTGTCACTGCTCTCAGCCCCGTCATCGGCTACGACAAGGCCTCGAAGGTGGCGCATCACGCGCATCACCACGACCTGTCGCTGCGCGAGGCGGCGCTTGCTCTCGGCTTTGTCGATGCGGCGGAATTCGACCGTATCGTCGACCCGGCCGCCATGGTGCGACCGGCCAAGGCCGAATAGGTCTCCGCCTACAGCCGGTAGAGGATCTGGTCGTTCCAGAAACGATCCAGACGTTGCAACGCCTTGTTCATTGTCTGGAATTCTTCGGCGCTGATGCCTCCGACCTGTTCGATTGAACCGATATGGCGGTCATAAAGGGCGGCCACGACGTCGGCGACTTCCCTGCCCTTGTCAGTCAGACTGATGCGGACGGAACGACGATCGACGCGCGAACGGCTGTGATTAACGAAATCGAGATCGACCAGCTTTTTCAGATTGTATGAAACGTTCGATCCGAGATAATAGCCGCGGCTACGCAGTTCGCCGGCCGTCAATTCCGAATTGCCGATATTGAACAGCAGAAGCGCCTGAATGGCGTTGATGTCATTGCGGCCATTGCGGTCGAACTCGTCCTTGATTACGTCGAGCAACCGGCGATGCAGGCGCTCAACGAGCTGAAGGGATTCCATGTAAAGCGAACGCAAAGCATCGCGTTCGGCCTTCGGCGGAGACTGCTCCGCGCGCTGTCTGTTTTCCATTGTCATGCCTCACTGTTATTTGCCGGTTGTTTTTTCCGGCTTGAGGCAACACTATCGAATACGTCTAAAATTCACCTTAAAATGCAGCATTAACGGGAGGTTACCTGAACGAATGCAAATTGAGGGTGAATCAAATATTACTTCCGCCCATTTCGCTGCGCGGATTGAAGTAGATGATAAGCCGCAAAATCACATAGGTAATGACGACCACGCAGTGGATGGCGAGCAGGTACCAATAGTTTCCGTAAAGGGACGAAAACCCGCCATACATCAGAGACTCCGCCGCCGCCGCCACGATCCATACGACCGGTCCCCAGGACACCAGCATCCACAGACCGATGCCGGCGACTGGCCACAGTACGGCGAGGATGGCCACCGCGGCTTTCCAGTGCGATGGCAGAACGTCGAACCGCCATGCGCCGCCGCCATAGACGCCTATAAGCAGCGACCAGTACCACAGGCCGGCCCCAAGACAGTAAAAGGCCACGATCCTCTGGAAGATATCGAAAGCTGTTTCGGCCGCAGTGGGACGCGGCGGCATCGGCTCCTGGACATCGGTCATGCTTAGGGCACTCCCTCAAGGTCGCCGGTTTCCAATGGCGTGAAATAGGCGTCCACCATGTTTTTTGTAACCTTGTCGAGACTGTCTGGATCCCATTGCGGCGCCGCATCCTTGTCGATGATGACGGCGCGTATGCCCTCGTAGAAATCATGTCCCTGCAACATCCGCACGAGGATCCGATACTCCATACGCATGCATTTCGCCAGACTGCGTCCGCGGCCTTCGGCCAGCTGTCGGAACGTCACGGCCATGCTCACCGGACATTTGGAAGATATCTTTTCCAAACAGACAGTAGCAACCGGATCGGACTCCGTCCGAGATTGGAGATTGTCCATAACATCCGTAAGCGTGTTGCCCGCAAAAATATGCCTGATATGTTTGTGATCGTGGCTGGCCGGCGCCGCCTTCGCAGGATCGCACAGATCTGACAGAACCTTCTTCGGATTTCCGGTCTCCACAAGCGCGCGTAGAATTTCATCCAGATCAACAGACTGGGCGGTATGGGTGGCGACCCCGCATTTGAGCGCATCGCCGGATTTGACGCGGTCGCCCGTCAACGCAAGATAGAGGCCAAAATTTTCCTCCAGGCGCGGCAGGAAATGACTTCCGCCAACATCCGGGAAAAAGCCGATGCCAACTTCCGGCATGGCGAAAACCGCATTCTCGGTCATGACGCGATATTGGCCATGGACCGATATGCCGACGCCGCCGCCCATGACGATGCCGTCTATCAGAGACACGATTGGCTTGGGATAGGCGCCCAGCCATGCATTGAGACGATACTCGTCAGCAAAGAAGCCATAAGGCGGATCGCTCGCCACGCCGCGCGCATAAACCTCCAGCAGATCTCCACCGGCGCTGAAGGCACGACCTCTGGCCGTGATCACGATGACCTGGACCTGCTTATCTGCCTGCCATTCGCCGAGCGCGGCTGACATGGCTTTGATCATGAGATGGCTAAGCGCGTTCAGCGCCTTTTCACGAACAAGCGTGATGACGCCAGCCCGTCCGCTGATTTCAAACTCGATCTGGCCGGCTATGTTGAACTGCATTGCAGGCCCTCCACGTCAGAAATTACCCTTCGTCTATGCAAAGCCTTGCGCATGCCGTCAATGGCCGCAATGGAAATGTTGTCGCATGGTTCCGGTTATGGGTTTGGCGCAACAGCAACGACATGATAAGGAAGCGGCAAGGCAAATACTGGACATCAGCGGAGCACACATGAACCGCCAATTCTCCCGGAACACTCTCGGCCGCGGCGTTGACGACATTACCGGCAGCCGGCGCATGCGCCGCAACAGAAAGGCTGACTGGACCCGTCGGCTGGTGCAGGAAAACCGGCTCACCGCCGACGACCTGATCCTGCCGATCTTTGTCGTCGTCGGCGAAAACCGCAGCGAACCGATCGAAGCGATGCCTGGTCTGTTCCGGTTATCGCCGGATCTTGCGGCGCGCAAAGCGGAAAGAGCGGCCGAACTCGGCATCCCGGCTATCGCCACCTTCCCGGCCATCGACGCCGAACTGAAGGACAATTCCGGTTCGCATATCCTGAATCCGGACAACGTCATCAATCAGGCGTCGGCGGCTATAAAGAAGGCGGTTCCCGAAATCGGAGTAATCACCGATGTCGCTCTCGACCCGTTCACCGACCATGGCCATGACGGCGTCCTGCGGGACGGCGAGATCCTGAACGACGAAACCGTCGCGCAATTAACGGAAGCCGCGCTCCTGCAAGTGGAAGCCGGCGCCGATATCATCGCACCTTCCGACATGATGGACGGCCGCATCGGCGCGATCCGCGAGGCGCTGGACCGAAACGGTCACCAGAATGTCGGCATCATGTCCTACGCGACGAAATTCGCGTCCTCATTCTACGGGCCCTATCGCGAGGCGATCGGCACACAAGGCCTTCTGAAGGGCGACAAGCGCACCTACTATGTCGATCCAGCCAATAGCGACGAGGCTGTGCGCGAGGCGGCGCTCGACGTCGAGGAAGGCGCGGACATGATCATGGTCAAGCCGGGCCTGCCCTATCTCGACATCATCTTTCGACTGAAGCAGACTTTCGAAATGCCGACCTTCGCCTATCAGGTGTCAGGCGAATATTCGATGATCAAGGCCGCCGCGCAAAACGGCTGGATCGACGGCGAAAAGGTGATGATGGAAAGTCTGCTCGCCTTCAAGCGCGCCGGTTGCGACGGAATACTCAGCTATTTTGCAGAGGAAGCGGCGGAACTTCTCCAGAAGACCTGACAGCGCGCGCGCCCTGCGCCAACTTGATATCACAGGTCGCAATACCCACTTGCTGAGTGTTCGCGCGCGGCCATGCAACCGTGCGAGAGAGCAAAAAGCACTGGAGACGAAGTTATGTCGCTTGCGGAAGCAGATGTCGTTGTGGACAGAAACTCCGATCTGGACAGCTGGAAAAGTTTCAGCGGCGTGCGGTCGCGACGGGTTTTCGCGTTCCTGATCGACTACGCTTTAATCTTGGCGCTTTGTGTGCCGGCCGCGGTGCTGGTTTTCTTTATAGGCGTTTTCAGTCTTGGCCTTGGCTGGATGCTCTATTCCATCCTCTTCTTCCTGGTCGCTGTGCCCTATATCGGCCTGACGCTGGGCGGCTTGAACCAGGCAACGCCCGGAATGCGCCTCAATGGCATCAAGATGGTGCGGCTTGACGGCGCGCCGGTCGACTCCATGCTCGCGATCGCGCATGGCGCGCTGTTCTGGATCGGCAATGCTGTGCTGACGCCGCTGATTTTGCTCGTCAGCTTGTTTACCGGCAAAAAACGCCTGCTGCACGACATGCTTCTGGGCGTTGTCGTCATCCGCGACGAAGCTGCGTAGGCGGCAAAACAACCTATACGGTCATATTGAGGCCTTGGTTCCCATAAAGATGGCGTGGCGGTTTGTTTCAGTCGCTTCAAATCTCCCGAGGGATATCCCAAGTGTCATTTCTGAACGGCATTGTGACCCGCGCGCCTTCGATTTCAAAGACATTCGCACGATTTCCGATGCCCGTGCTGGCAAGTGTGATTGCGGCGGTGATCGCCAATCTCGACATTGCCGAACTCTACAAGCTCGCTGACTACGATAATGAAATTCCTGGCTACAGCCAGTTTTCTCCCACTCAGATATATGCGGCGCTGACAGCCGCCTTCTTCGCATCCGGCGCGGCCCACCTGTTCGCGGAAAGCGTGCGTTGGAAAACAGGCGCGAATTATGCTTTTGCCGGGAATTCTTTTGCTTCTGATGGTTTCCGGCTTTCTACGCGGGCGCAACGACGATCTAGCTCTGTGGACTTTCAACTACGGTCTTGGCCTTGCTGTCATCCTCGCCGGGCTCGCTGCGCTTGCGTTCATTCTTGGAGCCTACGCAGTTCTTGCAAGTATCGACTATCTTTTTGAACTCGATCTCAAATACGACATCTATGACCATGTCTATATGACTGGGTTGCTACTTGTCGCGCCGCTCTTCGGATTGGAGATGGTCCCGTCAGATTTGCATGGTTCAGGCGAAATAGAGAAGAAGGGGCTCACATATCGGGTTCCTCTTCTCCTTCTTAACTATCTCCTGCTCCCACTTCTGCTCATCTACACAATTGTTATATACGCCTACGCCGCGAAGACCGCCCTTGCATGGGAACTCCCGCGTGGACAGGTGGGAGTAATGGTTCTGTCCTTTGCCGCCGGTTGCATCTCGACCTGGATGCTGGCGATCCCCTATCGCGACAGCAGTTCCTTCTTGCTGCGGCTGTTTCGGAAAAGCTGGCACTGCCTGCTGATCGTCCCGCTTGTTCTCTTCGTCATAGGAACCTACCGACGCGTGTCCGAATACGGGATAACCCCGGAACGTTACGGACTTATCCTCGTTGGAATCTGGATCGTCGGCATGATCTGCCTCTTTGCGATACGCAGACAAAAGGTCCAGCTGCGTGTTGTCATCGCCACACTCGCCATCATGCTGATGTTGGCGTCCTTCGGACCGTGGGGCGCGGCTGACGTTTCCGTTCGCGACCAGTTCGGGCGACTGGTCGCATTGCTGGAAGAAAATCAGATTCTGGTAGACGGCAGGCTGACGCTTCCGAATACAACAGGAAAGTCGGCCCGACAGGAAATTCGGTCTATCGTAAAATTCCTGTCAAAGGCTGGACGATTGGACGAACTCGTCTCCCTGAATAATCAGCCATTGCGACACCGAATCGCCAACAATGCAGACAGGCAATCGATCGCAAACATGTTGTCAGGGAACGAAGAGAAACGAGACATATTCCTGACTGTCATATTCCGTGCGAGTGAGGCTGCAAACCTCGAACTCCGTGGGCCAGGTATTGTTTCCGGTCCGTATTTCCTTTCCGATTCCGACAGGCGCTATTCCAGTTCGGATCCAAACAAACTGACTAGGGAGCTCGATGCGGGCAAGGTTTTAGTCGATTATAAAGATAAGCACTGGGAAATTGCCTACCGAGTGCTCTTGGATAAAGTGCAAAATCGTCACCCTACAACAATGAACGAGGCGATGCCGTTCGCACTTGACGGATCGCAAGGACAGGCTTGGCTTGTTGTCCAGCGTCTGACTGGTGACTTGGACGTGGCGCCTGGTGACGGAGCGGATGCATCCGTAATAGATCGGCTGACGGCAATGGTCGTTATTCTTCCCGACTAAATCTCGTCGCTCCAAAACGGAATTCTGAAAACATCCCCTTCCCGGCAATGAAATCCTGAATCGGGACTGATATTCGCAACAAGCCGCTTTGATGGCGCCAATTCCATCGCTAAGATCGCGCACCGTGCAATAATATATTCAGGGCGGCGCATGCACGAATTTCATCTCTACGCGACATACGCGATCATCTTCTGGACGATTGTGGCCTTTGTCAGCGAGCGGTTCTCCATCGAAACTGTTTCTCTGGGCTGCCTGTCGGCCGTCCTTCTGCTGTTCGGCGTGTTTCCTTATGAACAGGCCAACGGCCAAATTCTGGATATGCGAAGCATTCTTGCGGGCTTCTCCGATCCGGCGCTTGCAACCGTGATTGCACTGCTGATCGTCGGACAGGGTCTGTTCGCCACGGACGCAATCGACGGACCGGCAAGGTTCATCAGCAGGCTCGGCGGATCGAGCAAGAACCTGACAATCTTCATCGTCATCATCGCCGCCGGTCTTCTGAGCGCCTTTCTCAACAATACGCCGGTGGTGGTGATCTTCATCCCCATTCTCACCGTGATCGCGGCGCAGCGGCGATACCCCGGATACAAGGTGTTCATGCCGCTGTCCTTCATGAGCATCCTCGGCGGGATGACAACGCTGATCGGTTCGTCCACCAACCTGATCGCAGCGGGCGTCGCTGACGATTTCGGCGTCTTCATATCGTTCTTCGACCTGACCGGCATGGGGTTGATGCTCGCTGTCGTTGGCGGCCTCTACGTCATCTTTCTGATGCCCCGCATGCTTACCGAGCGAACTTCGACAATAGATCGCGCCAAGACCGACCGCGGAACCCAGTTCATCGGTGAAATTCCCATCACTACAGGGCACCCCTTTGCAGGCATTGCATCCAAGTCCGGGATATTTCCGGGCATCAAGGATCTGACGCCGCGGCTGCTTTTGCGTCGCGATGTTCCGTTTCTCCCGCCTTTCGAGGACATCACATTGTCGCCGGGAGACACGCTGGTAGTGACCGGCACGCGCAAGGCGTTCTCTCGCTCGCTCGCTCATGGCAATGCGATCGCCGATACGGATGAAAAGAACGAGAATGGCGAAGCAGCAGAAGACGCGCAGGAGTCGGCGCGGCCGGGGCCGGGCTATCACCTGGCGGAGGCGGTCGTTGCGCCGGGCTCGCGTTTTGCCGGCCGCACAATCCAGCTATCCGGCATCCGCGCCCGTTTCGGTATCTCCGTGCTCGGCGTGCAACGAAAGAGTCGCATGGCGCGCACGCCATTGTCCGAGATCCGGCTTGAGCCCGGAGACACCCTGCTTCTCGGCGGCAATTATGAGCAGATCACGCAATTGCGCGGCGACCACGACCTTTTGCTGCTTGAACATTCCGCCGAGGCGGTGCCGCAGAGCCGAAAGGCCAAGATCGCCTTTGCCATTTTCGCCGCAATTGTAGTGCTGGCGGCCTTTGAGGTGGTCCCGATCGTTGTCAGCGCCATCACCGGTGCGGCGCTGATGATGGCAACCGGGTGCCTAACCATGTACCAGGCGGTGCGCGCGTTCGACCGTCAGATCTATCTGCTTGTCGGCTCGTCCATCGCGATGGCGACGGCGCTCGACAGCACCGGAGGCGCAGCGCTGATCGCCCAGGGCTCGGTCGACCTCCTGCAAGGCGCGCCGGTGCCAGTCATCCTGTCTGTCCTGTATCTGGTCATGGCAGGCGTCACCAATGTGTTGAGCAACAATGCAACGGCGGTTCTGTTCATGCCGATCGCACTGAATATGGCGCACGGACTTGGCGCTTCTCCGGTCGCGTTCGCCTCGGCCGTCATCTTCGCGGCGAACACCTGTTTCGCCACCCCGATCGCCTATCAGACCAACCTGCTGATCATGGGACCTGGTCATTACAGCTTCAGAGACTATCTTAAAGCTGGCCTTCCTCTGGTTTTTATTGTCTGGTTGGCCTTTTCACTTCTTGCACCGTGGTATTATGCGTTGTAATTTTTTTGTGGTCGATATCAGGTGAAATAATTTACGATCGATGACCAACCAACCCGTCCATTCTCCCCAGTTCTTTCTTACGGCGCCGTCTCCGTGCCCGTATCTCGACGGGCAATTTGAACGCAAGGTGTTCACGCATCTCGTTGGCGAGAAGGCGGCGGAACTTAATGACCTGCTGACGCAGGGAGGGTTCAGACGATCGCAGAACATCGCCTACCGGCCGGCCTGCGAATCCTGCAGAGCCTGCGTTTCAGTGCGCATCGTGGCCAGCGACTTCGAACCAAACAAATCCATGCGGCGCAATCTGGCGCGCAATTCGGACATAGCGGCGCGCGAATTCCAGGCGGAGCCTTCAAGCGAGCAGTACGCCTTGTTTAGGGATTATCTCGACGCCCGCCACCAGCGAGGCGGCATGTCGGATATGACGGTTCTCGACTACGCTATGATGGTGGAAGACACCTATGTGCCGACCAAAATCATCGAGTATCGCATCGAGGGCGAGCCGGATCCCGACGGGAGCATTGCCGAACAAGGTCGGCTCATCGCCGTCGCGCTGAGCGACATCATGGGCGACGGCCTGTCGATGGTTTATTCATTCTTCGATCCCGATTACGCTTCGCGTTCACTCGGCACCTACATGATCCTCGACCATATCCAGCGCGCCAAGGATCGAGGTCTGCCGCATGTCTATCTCGGCTACTGGGTCGAAGGATCGCGCAAAATGGAATACAAAACCCGGTTTCGCCCGCAGGATCACCTGGGCCCAAGCGGCTGGGAACGCTACGAAGACTAAACGCTATTTTCCGCCCGGTGGTGCATGATCCGGCCAATTGCATTCATCAATATCTGCGCCGCCAATATTGAAGTGGAGCCGGTCGGGTCATAGTCGGGCGCAACCTCCACACAGTCTATGCCGATGATGTCGCCTTGCCGGGCGAGACCGTCAATCAGTTCCAGAACTTCGTAATAGAGAAAGCCGCCATGGCTGGGCGTTCCGGTGCCTGCGGCGATCGACGGATCGAAACCGTCGATGTCGATCGAAACGTAGTAGCGTCGCCCGGCCGGAATTCTGGCCAGGACGCCGTCGACGCCGAGCTTGCGGAACTGCCTCACCGACAGGATATCCGAGCCCATTTTGCGAGCATCCTCATAGCCTTCCCGCGCAGTGGAGGAGACGTTGCGGATTCCGATCTGCGAAAGTCCCGTCACGTAATCCTTTTCCGCCGCGCGACGCATCGGATTGCCATGGCCGTAGCGCACGCCATGCCGTTCATCGACGAAATCCAGATGCGCGTCGATCTGGACCAGGTGAAAGGGCTTCTGGTCATCAAAGGCGTTGATGCAGGGAATATTGACTGAATGATCACCGCCCAGCACGACGGGAACAGCGCCGCTCTTCAGGATCTTGCGCAAGCCGAATTCGATGTTGCCGTGGCTGGCCATCATGTCGGTGTGGACGATATCCGCGTCGCCAATATCGACGATCCGAACTTTTTCCGGATCAAGATAGGTGACATCGTCCTCGTGATCGTATGCGCCGGCGTGACCAAAGGAGAATAGCGTGGAGGCCTCTCGAATGCTCCGGGGGCCGAAGCGCGCGCCGGCGCGCCACTGTGTGCCCATATCAAGCGGCGCGCCAAGCACTGCGACGTCGGCGTTTATCGCGTCCCAGTCCTCGACATAAGGATTTTTGCCGAAGGTGCAAAGACCGACGAAGGGCAGGTTCAACCGGCCGCTGTCATAACTGTTCGCTGTGCTCATAGCGCGTCTATGGCTCCTGCATTCGTGCGTCCGGAGACAATGATTCAGGATCCGCGACAGGCCTCTGATATTCTTCACTATCCGGAGAATCTGCCGGAGCGTGGAAAGCCTTTCGGGACGGTGCGGCCGGCCTGTGCACGGTCGCCGAACCACTCGCGTAATTCCTCCATCGTCTTGGTATGGGTGCGGCCGGCGGAATCCTGCCAGCTCAGTCCATCGGCCTGCTTGAATGTCCTGACGTCGGCGACTCCGCCATCCTTGTAGCGTTGCAGGCGCACGCCCTTGCCGCGGCTCATCTCGGCCAATTGCTCGAGCGGGAAGATCAGCATCTTGCGGTTCTCGCCCAGCACCGCCACCGTGTCTCCCTCGACCGGAATGCACAGCTTCGCCTCGTCAGGCATCTTCACATTCATGACCTGTTTGCCCTTGCGGGTATTGGCCGTGATGTCGGACTGCGGGACGACGAAACCGTTGCCAACGGTCGACGCCAGAAGCAGCTTTCCTTCCGGGTTGTGCACGAAGGCGGAAACGATGTCCTGATCATTGTCCATGTCGATCATGATGCGAACCGGCTCGCCATGCCCACGACCGCCCGGCAGACGGTCGCTGCCGACAGTGTAGAACTTGCCGCCGGTGGTAAATAGCATGATCCGATCGGTCGTATAGGCCGGAAACGCCAGCTTGAGGCCATCGCTTTCCTTGAAGGTAAGACCGGACGTGTCGGACATGTGGCCGCGCATCGCACGGATCCAGCCTTTCCGCGAGAGAACGACCGTAACCGGCTCTTTTTCGATCATCGCCTGCTGAATGGCTTCGAGGTCGGCCTCCGGAGCCTCGGCGAACCCTGTGCGCCGGCGTCCGAGTTCGGTGTCCTTGCCGAACTTCTTCTTCACCCGGGAGATTTCCCAGGATATCGTCGACCACTGCTTTTCGTCCGACGCAAGCAGCGCTTCGATTTCCGCCTTTTCTACGGTCAGCCCGTCGAACTCCTTGCGGATCTCGAACTCTTCCAGCTTGCGCAGAGAGCGCAGCCGCATGTTCAGGATCGATTCCGCCTGCAGATCGGTCAGTTCGAACCGCTGCATCAGCTCGGCTTTCGGATCATCCTCTTCACGGATAATCCGGATCACCTCATCGATATTCAGATAGGCGATCAGATAGCCACCAAGGATTTCGAGACGCCGCTCGATCGCCGCCAACCGATGCCGCGACCGCCTCTGGAGCACCTCGCGCCGGTGATCGAGCCACTCCAGGAGCACATCGCGAAGCGACATGACCTTGGGCACCCGCCCCTTCGAAAGCACATTGAGATTGAGCGGAAAGCGGGATTCGAGATCGGTCAGGCGGAACAGCGATTCCATGAGCAGATCCGGATCGACGGACCGGCTCTTGGGAACCAGGACAAGACGCACATCCTCGGCCGACTCGTCCCGAACATCCTCCAGCAGTGGCAGTTTGCGGGCGATCAGCAGTTCAGCAATCTTTTCGATCAGCCGCGATTTCTGCACCTGATAAGGAATTTCGGTGACGACAATGATGTAACTGCCGCGGCCGGTGTCTTCCTTCTCCCAGCGCGCGCGAGTGCGAAATCCGCCGCGACCAATCTTGTAGGCCTCGACGATCGAATCACGGCTGTCGACGATCACGCCTCCAGTGGGCATGTCGGGGCCGGGCACGTAATCGACCAGTTTTTCAATCGTCGCATTTGGATGCTTGATCAGATGCAGGGCGGCGTCACAAAGCTCCGCGGCGTTGTGCGGCGGGATCGACGTCGCCATGCCGACCGCAATGCCGGTCGCGCCATTGGCGAGAAGGTTTGGAAAGGCGCCGGGAAGAACCACCGGCTCCTGGTTTTCCTCGTCATAGGTGGTGCGAAAGTCGACGGCGTCCTGGTCAATGCCTTCCAGCAGCAATTCCGCAACCGGCGTCATTTTCGACTCGGTGTAACGCATCGCAGCTGCGTTATCGCCGTCAATGTTACCGAAATTGCCCTGCCCGTTCACCAACGGGTATCGCACGGCGAAGTCCTGGGCGAGACGAACCAGAGCGTCATAAATCGCCTGGTCGCCGTGCGGATGGAAATTACCCATCACTTCGCCGACGATCTTGGCGGATTTCTTGAAGCCGCCGTTCGCGCGCAGCCCCATATCGCTCATCGAATAGACAATGCGGCGGTGGACCGGCTTCAAGCCGTCGCGAACGTCGGGCAGCGCCCGGTGCATAATCGTCGACAGCGCGTAAGCGAGGTAGCGTTCTTCAAGAGCGGTTTTCAGATCAACGGGTTCTGACCCGCCGTCTCCGCCGCCCGGCGGAATAAGGCTTTTTCCCATGGTTCGGGATTAAACGAAGCGCCGATTCGCGGCAAGTCACGATTGGTTCGATCCACGCCTATGCGTCTGAGACGGCGTTCTCCTCCTCATCGTCAGACAAAGCGAGAGAAACCGTTTCCGGCGTCGTCGTCCTCGTCGGAGCGGAAGGAACGAATTCGACCTTATGTTCCGGCTCGACGGGCGCGCGGCGGCTGATGCGCCAGAGCGTGTAGATGACGATCAGGATATGCACGACGATGGTCGTCATGAACAAAGCCGACGTTCCGACCGCCGACATGCCGAAACCGGCGAATAGCGGCCCCACGATGCACCCGACACCGAACACAAGCAGCAATCCGCCGGATGTCTGGATGTAGCTGTCTGGCTCGGCGTGGTCGTTCGCATGGGCGACGATCACCGGATACATGGCGTAGGCGGCTGCGCCGAAAATAAAGACCAGGATGAAGTTCATCCACGCCAATTCCGGCTGCAGTATGATGAACGCCAGGTCGCCGATAATCCCGACGATCGTAATGCCTATCAGCACCTTGCGGCGATCCATCCGGTCAGACAACTGCCCGACCGGGAACTGCGCCAGCGCGCCGGCGAGTATCGGAATACTTGTAAACAAGGCGATCGCCGAGAGCTGAAGGCCGATCTGATCGGCGTAGACGGCGGCAAGCGTTCCGAAAGCGCTGTTGGAAATGCCTACCATCAACACGGCGTAGACGGCGATCGGCGAATTGCGCCAGAGAGCGCCAAGATCGAGCCGCACCTTGACGAGCGGCTTTGGTGTTGCAGTGGACGAAATCGCTGTCGGTATCAGCGCCAGCGAATAGAACATCGCGCCGATCACAAAGAAGGTGTATCCACCGGTTTCGCCAAGCGTCAGAGTCAGCTGACCTGTCGTGGTCGCCATCAGATTGACCATGGTGTAGACGCCGAAGACGCGGCCTCTGGAACTCGCATCCACCCGCTCGGACAACCAGCTTTCGACGATCATGGCGGCCCCGGCGAAGCAAAAGCCGGAAATGGCGCGCAGCGGTATCCACGCCCAGGGCGTGATGAACAGCAACGATGCGAGAATGGCGAGCGCTGCAAGCGAGGCCATGACGCTGAACGAGCGAATGTGGCCGACCCGTCCAACGAGACCCGGCGTCATGATGCAACCGAGCACGTAGCCGATCGCCCAGCCGGTGCCGAGAAGACCGAGAGAAAAGGCGGAAAACCCTTCCTGCGATCCCCTGACCGGCAGGATCAGACCATTCATGCCGCCGGCGTAAAGCAAAAAGGCCGAGCCCAGCAACAGCGCGCTGATGGGAATTAAATAACGTACCATACCCGCTAGCGACCCCGCGCTATCCCTGCGTATAATTCTTCCATGATATCCAAGCCGAAACCGGCTCGAATTCCGGCGCTCAACCACCCTCTCGCTCGAAACGATAGCGAGATCAGGCGTGGCTTTCAATTCTCGATGATTGTGGAAATTCCATGGTCAGATCGCGCGAAAGCGACGCCGGTTTGACTGGACCTATTCCGGTAATATCTTCGAAACCCTGTAGAAACTCTTATGTGAAGTCCGGTTGCAATCGCATCCCTGCGTAAATACTGACATAAAACCGGCTTATTCGGGTGAGACCAAAACGACTGGCAGTTGTAAAACGCCCAAAGATGGAAGGATTTTCTATGCTTGCTCAACATCTTCGTACAGGACTTCTTGCGGGACTGGTCGTCTTCGCGCCAATCACAGTCGCTGGCGCCGTCGAAGCAGACCAGTTCGCCGAGAAGCTGTTCGGATATTATGATCAGAACGGCTACGAGATCACTTACTCCGGCGCGGAAAGCACGGGCGACAGCGTTACGATCAGCGACATCGCGTTCAAGCTGCCCGAGACGGACGAGACCATCGACCTCGGAGACCTGACATTCAGGGGTGTCTCCGAAGACGGCAAGGGCGGATATAACGTGTCGGAAGTCGAGCCGTTCGACTTTTCCTTCAGCATCAAGGAAGCCGGCGAAAATCCGATAGATATCGAAGTATCGATCGCCGACATGAAAACCACCGGCCTGCATGTTCCGGCAAACCCCGAAATGACGTCGGCCGAAAACCTGATGACATACGACAAGTCGTCGACAGGCGCGATCGATGTCAAAGCAGCTGGCGCCACGGTGTTTTCTGCGGCGAGCTCCAGCGCCTCCTCACCAACGCCCGGATCGGACAACACTCTCAATTTCGCGTTCAACCTCGACGGCATGATGATCGACCTCAGCGGCCTTCCGGATCAGAATGCGCGACAGACGCTGGACGCGCTTGGATATGCCAAATTGACAGGCGGTCTCTCCGCGAACGGCTCCTGGAACCTTGACGACGGAACGCTGAACATCGACCAGTACGTCACGGATGTCGACGGGGCCGGCAAGCTGGAAATAATGGCGTCTGTTTCGGGCGTGACGCTGGAATTCATGCAGGGTCTGCAGGAAATGCAGATGCAAATGGCCGAAATGGGCGACGACCCGAAGGCTGAGCAGGCCATGGGCCTTGCAATGATGGGCATGATGCAGCAGCTCACATTCAACGACCTGACGCTGCGCTTCGATGACCAGTCCCTGACCGGCAAGATGCTCGAAATAGCCGCCGCACAGCAGGGCATGAGCGCCGACCAGCTTGTCCAGAGCATCAGCGGCATGCTGCCGATCATGCTGGCGCAAATCAAAAATCCGGATTTTCAACAGAACGTCAGCACTGCGGTCAGCGCCTATCTCGCCAATCCGGAGAACATCGAGGTTAGCGCCACGCCGCCGAGCCCGCTGCCTTTCGCCTCCATCATGGGCGCCGGCATCGGCTCCCCGGAGTCGCTGCCGACGCTCTTGAATGTGCAGGTAAAGGCGAACCAGTAAGATACAGCTCTGGGCCCGCAGTCAGCGGGCCCAAACTTTTCCCGAATCAGTTTGTCTTTGCGGCCGGTGCGATGCGCAGGCTCAGTTCCTTGAGCTGCGTCTGATCGGCGATGCTCGGCGCACCCATCAACAGGTCTTCGGCTTGCTGGTTCATCGGGAACATGGTCACTTCGCGCAAGTTCTTCGCGCCGACCAGCAACATGACGATGCGGTCGATTCCGGCCGCCATGCCGCCATGCGGCGGCGCGCCATAGTGGAAAGCCCGGTAGAGGCCACCGAACCGCTCTTCCACCACCTTCGCGTCAAGCCCGACCTTGCCGAACGCCTCGACCATAACTTCGGGTATGTGATTGCGGATGCCGCCGGAGGCGATCTCGTAGCCATTACAGACCATGTCGTACTGCCAAGCCTTGATTGCAAGTGGATCCGCACCTGACAACGCCTCCTTGCCGCCCTGCGGCATGGTGAAGGGGTTGTGCGAGAAATCCAGCCGGTTTTCCGTCTCGTCCCATTCGTAATAGGGAAAGTCGACGATCCAGCACAGGGCGAACCGGTCGGTGTCGATCAGATCCAGTTCCTCACCGACGCGCGTTCGGGCGTCCCCGGCGAAGGCGGCGAATTTCGCCGGAACACCGGCCACGAAGAAGCAGGCGTCGCCGGATTTCAGACCAAGCTGGTTGCGGATCGCCTCCGTGCGCTCAGGACCGATATTCTTGGCAAGCGGCCCCGCTCCGGCAACGGCGTCATTTTCCTCGCGCCAGAAAATATAGCCGAGACCTGGCTGGCCTTCGCTCTGCGCCCAGGAATTCATCCGGTCGCAGAAGGCCCGGCTTCCACCGGTCTTTGCAGGAATGGCCCAGACCTCAACTTTCGGATCACGCTCGATCATACCGGTGAAAACCTTAAAGCCGGAGCCGGCAAAATGTTCGGTTACCGCTTCCATGACGATCGGGTTGCGCAGGTCCGGCTTGTCGGACCCATATTTGCGGATCGCCTCGTCATATGGAATGCGCGGGAATTCCTCTGTCACGGCCTTGCCGTCGGCGAATTCCTCGAAGACATTTCGCACCACCGGCTCCATCGTCTGGAAGACATCTTCCTGTTCGACGAAGCTCATTTCCATGTCGAGCTGGTAAAATTCGCCCGGCAGCCGATCGGCGCGCGGATCCTCATCGCGGAAACACGGCGCGATCTGGAAGTAGCGGTCAAAGCCCGATGCCATGATGAGCTGCTTGTATTGCTGCGGCGCCTGGGGCAGCGCATAGAAATTGCCCGGATGGATGCGGCTCGGCACCAGAAAGTCGCGTGCGCCTTCCGGCGATGACGCAGTCAGGATCGGCGTCGAATATTCCGCGAAGCCCGCCTCGCCCATCAGCCTCCGCATGGCGGCGATGATCTGCGTACGGCGGACGATGTTGGCGTGCAGCGTCTCGCGGCGCAGATCGAGGAAACGGTATTTCAGACGCACGTCTTCCGGATAGTCCGGCTCGCCGAAAACCGGTAGCGGTAGTTCACCGGCGGCGGACAGCACTTCGATGTCGCGGGCATAGACCTCGACGTCGCCGGTCGGCAGTTTCGGGTTGACCGTTTCGTCCGATCGCGCCCTGACGTCGCCGTCAACGCGGATCACCCACTCGCCGCGCAGCGTCTCGGCGAGATTATAGCTATCGGAATCCGGATCGACGACAATTTGCGTGATGCCATAGTGGTCGCGCAGGTCAATGAACAGCAGGCCGCCATGATCGCGAACGCGATTGATCCAGCCCGACAGGCGGACGGATGAATCAACGTCTGTTTTGCGCAGAGCGGCGCAAGTATGGGAGCGATAGCGGTGCATCGGTTTGTCCTGCTTTTTCTTTCCGTGAGACTGCGGTGACGCGAAGGATCGCCTTCTGTCAAAACCGGGCGGACAAGCGCACGACGCAGGCGATTTGTCAAGCAGCCAAGCCAGCTTTAATCGAATGCTTTCGCTTCCGGCGCATCGTGATATCGTCCGCCCAAGTCTCCGTAGCCCGCCGAGTCGCACCGTCCATGTCCTCTCTCCGTCCCCTTGTGCCGCTGTTTTTTGCGGCGGCGATCCTGCTAGCCGGAAACGGCATGCAAAGCACACTCATCGCGCTTCGCGGGGCTGATGAGGGTTTCACGACATCTGCCATCGGTCTGATTGGCGCCAGCTATTCCATCGGCTTCATGGCCGGAAGCTTCCTGATCTCTCCAATCTTGCGGGCGGTTGGCCACATCCGCGCCTTTTCGGCTTTGGCGGCGATGGGCGCCAGCGGATGCCTGCTCCTGGTGATTCTGGTCGATCCGCTCGCCTGGGCCATCATCCGGTTTCTTTCCGGTCTGTGCTTCGCAGGGCTTTTCGCCACGGTGGACAGCTGGCTGAACTCCGGCATCACCAACCAAACGCGCGCGCGCGTGCTCTCGATCTACAGGCTTATCGACATGGTCTGCGTAACCGGATCGCAGTTCCTCATCCCGTTTTTCGACCTTTCGAACTTCGTGGTGTTCTCGACGCTTGCCATCATGATCAGCCTCTCGCTGGTTCCGATCTCACTCGCCGACAGGTCGAATCCCGAGCCGCCAGGCAGATTTTCCTTCAATCCGGCCGCTATCTGGCGACTGTCGCCTATCGCATGCATTGGCTGCATAGCCATTGGCCTGACGTCTGCGACATTCCGCATGATCGGTCCCATCTACGCACAGTCCATCGGGCTCCCGGTTTCGTCCATTGCGACTTTCATGGGCGCCGGAATTCTTGGCGGAACAATCCTGCAATATCCACTTGGAGTGTTGTCAGATCGGCACGATCGGCGCGTTATCCTCATTATCGCGACTGCAGGCGCAGCCCTTTCAGGCCTCTTCATTAATACGTTTGCCGGCTCTGACCCACTGTTGAACTATATCGGAATCTTCTTCTTTGGCGCCTTTTCGCTTCCGCTTTATTCCCTGTCGGCCGCCCATGCCAATGACCACGCTGAACATGGCCAGTATGTACAGGTCGCCGCCGGACTGCTCTTCTACTGGTCGATCGGAGCCACTATCGGCCCTTACATCGCATCGCTGCTGATGCAGAATTCCGCGCCCGGCGTCATGTTCACCTACACCAGCATCGTGCATGCGAGCCTGATCGTCATCACCCTTTGGCGGATGCGTGTTCGCGCAGCAGTTCCTGCAAGCCACAGGGGCCGATTCAGCGCGCTGTTACGCACGTCCCTCTCGTTTTCCCGGATGGCCAACCGTGTTGCGTCCAAGGACTATGACAGGGAGCAGTTTCGTACCGGGAAAAAATGATCTAAACAAATTCCATGAAAATTGTAACGACAACCTCCGAACTTGCAGCCACCTGCGAGCGACTTTCACAATCCGACCACATTACAATCGACACGGAATTCATCCGTGAGACGACATTCTGGCCGGAACTCTGTTTGATACAGATGGCCTCGCCAGATGAAGCCATGATCGTCGACCCTCTTTCAAACGATCTCGATCTCGCCCCGTTCTTCTCGCTGATGGCCGACAGTTCGGTGATGAAGGTCTTCCATGCGGCGCGCCAGGATCTGGAGATCATCTATCACCTCGGTAGTCTTATACCGCATCCTATTTTCGACACTCAGGTCGCCGCCATGGTTTGCGGCTTCGGCGATTCGATCTCCTACGATCAGCTTGTGCAGAGAACGACGGGCGCCCGCATCGACAAGTCATCGCGTTTCACCGATTGGCGCAGACGCCCCTTGAGCGAAAAGCAGCTCGACTACGCGCTGGCCGACGTCACGCATCTGCGCGATGTCTACACCATGCTGAGACAACGCCTTGAAGAAGACGGGCGCGCTCACTGGGTGAAGGAGGAGATGGATATTCTCGAATCCCCTTCGACCTACGATCTGCATCCGGAAGACGCCTGGAAACGATTGCGCATGCGGCTGCGCAAACCGCATGAACTGTCCGTGATGAAACATATCGCCGCCTGGCGTGAACGCGAGGCGCGTGAACGCAACGTACCGCGATCTCGCGTTCTGAAGGACGACTCCATCTACGAGATCGCCCAGCAACAGCCGAAGGATCCGGAAACGCTTGGACGGCTTCGGACAATCTCCAAAGGCTGGGAGCGCTCGCAATCCGGTCGGGCGGTGATCGACGCCGTCAACGAAGCGCTTGCCCTGCCGAAGCACGAGATGCCGCGTCTTCAGCGGCCTGCTCAATCGCCGGAAGGCGCCGCCGCCGCGACGGAGCTTCTCAAGGTTCTGCTCAAGATGACGACAGAAAAATACGGCGTGGCGCCCAAGGTGATAGCCAATTCCGAGGACCTTGAGCGGATCGCCGCCGATGGCGAAGACGCCGAGGTAGAGGCGTTGAAAGGCTGGCGACGCGAGCTTTTCGGCGAAGAGGCTCTGAAACTGTTGCGCGGGAAGACGGCCCTGCGGTTCGTCGACCGCAAAGTCGAGGCTGTCGAGCTCTAGTTCAGACAATCATCAAGCCGTAATTTCCTCCGACGGCGGAAGGCCGGTTTTACCGGAAATATCGTGCGGGCAGACGCTTTTTCCCTTCCACGCAAGGATATGGAGCGCTGCGAATGAAACGGTATTGTAGCCTGGCAGCACAAGCGGCGTAGAAAGAAAATGCAGCAGATTTCGCGCCCCTGCCTGCCACTGGGTATAGTGCCATATGGGCGACGCCACCTGGGTCGATGCGAACATGATTGTCTGAAACAGGCCGTAAAGCACGACGATCGTGGCGCCTAATCTCAAAGCGCTCAAAAATCGAAGATTGCGTCTTTCACTGGCGACATAGTGAAATATCTCGAAAGCCCCGATGCTCCATTGCCTAGCCTGGCGCGCCCACTCCCGCAGTTCCTCGGAGACGCTCGTCGATCTGGTCGCCGAGCTCGAAAAGAAAGACGTCAAGGTGGTGTTCGTCCAGAACGTACATCACATCAATTCAAGAGCCCGGCGACAGCTGGAAGACCGCATGCCTGATCAGGATGTTTTCAAATCGCTGAAGAAGGTTCTCTCGACCTATTGAGATAGCCTGTCACCCTCGCGGTCAGACCAACGCCGCAGGTTCCTTCGATTTGAATGAGCTGGAAATACTCCTCCTTTTGCGATATTCGCAGTCGGTTGTGCTCTGGTTGCGTTCGACCCTTGGCGGATCGGGCGCCACACCACTTTTGATTGCAGAGGGTCTCTGCGCCATAATAGCAGACAGACGTTGGCGTTTGTCGCGAAGCATGAACTGTCAAGAGAGCTTCGTTCCAGATGGGGTCTGGTGACCCCACCAATAGCCGAGGGGGTACACGACATGCTGGATGGATTTCAACAACGACCGTTTTCTGCCGAAATATCCGGCGGCCGAATGGTGGAGCACGATGTCTATGAAAAGGGCGCAGGGCCCGTCGTCGTCATTCTGCAGGAGCTTCCCGGAATTGAAAAGGAGACAATCCGGTTTGCGGACAAGCTGGTCGACGCCGGATTCCTGGTGATCCTGCCGCATCTTTTCGGGCCTCTTGGCAAATTTGCGATAGTGCGAAACGTCGCGCGTTTTTTCTGTGTCCGGCGCGAAATCGATATCTTTGCGCGCAACCGATCAAGCCCCATCGTCGACTGGCTCAAGGCGCTCTGCCGCAACGCTCAGCAGCGCCACGGTGTCTCAGGCGTAGGCGTAATCGGCATGTGCCTGACCGGAAATTTCGCTATATCCCTTATGGCCGACGAAAGCGTTCTCGCGTCCGTCGCTGCTCAACCCTCCCTGCCCCTCTTTGCTCAGAAGGCTCTTCATATGTCGGCGGAGGACATCGAGGCGACGAAACGCAAGCTTGACACGCATGGCCCCATGCACGCCTACCGGTTTGCCGGCGACAAACTCTGCAAAGCAGAAAAATTCGCCGCCATCGACCAGGCCTTCAATTCGGACAGAGAGCGGATCACGCTTACGCATGTTCCCGGCAACAAGCACGCTATGCTGACGGCGCATTTCATTGAGGGCGAAAACTCGCCGACCCAGGCGGCTCTGGACGAAATCGTCGGATATTTCAGGGAAAGGCTCTGAATTTATCCGAATTTGAAACTGAGTGTTTTCCCGGTATAACGCGCAAGCTGCTGCAGCCGGCCGTCCAGCCGTTCACCCGCGAAGTCCCTTACCTGCTCCGGCAGCTTGAAGACGAGGCCGTCCTCGCCGTCCTTTTCGAAATCGATCAACGGCACAATTCCAGGCATCGAGGCGGACAGCAGATAGCTGACGCGCATCAGACCACCCAGAAGTTTTGCGAAGGACCGAAACCGCGGCGTCGCTATTTCGGCGATCGCGAGGTTCCGCTCGTCGTGATTGTTGTCGCTCAGCCCCTCGAACCGATAGAAATTTGCGAGCGCAATATAGGCCCGGCCCGGATGGCTGATCGCGGTGAAGGTTCCGTTGGCGATGAGGTTGAAAGACTGCGCGCCGCGATAGTCCGGATGCGCCCGCCAGCTTATGTCGGCGAGCAGGCAGGCTGCGCGCCTGTAGCGGGCTTCCTCGATCGTCTCCTCGATGCCGAACGCGGCGAAGGCCTTCCCGGTCCACTCTGCGAGTTCGCGCGCATGTTCCGGCGAACGCGCTCTCAAGATCGCCAGTTCATTGGCCGCCGCCAAAAGCGGATCTTCGAGTTGCGTCTCGTCGTCAAGCAGGGAATAGAGGTAACCTTCCCGCACGCCGAAAGCGGAAAAGCAAATCGTTTCCGGTTTCATCGCGTCAATGATTTCGCGCAAGACCGCCGCGCCATAGGGCAACAGCAGGCGACGATTGCGGGAAATCGCACGCATCGCCGGATCCTTGGCGTCGATCTTGTCGACCTTGTCCAGGAATTGCAGCGTTTCCTCTGTGGTGATATTGTAGCCCTGCATCATGTGCAGCGGGTAATCGGTCATCTCCATATGCAGCTTCGCGAGGTTTCGCCAGGTGCCGCCGACAGCGTAGAAGGTTCTGCCCCTGCCCCGTTCGAGTAGCGTCGCTATTGCCATTTTGCGACGCGCGATGGACCGCGCTTCCTGGAGAGATCCATCCGCCGCCTCCGCCAGACGCAAGCCGCCGATCGGCAGGGTGATGCCGTCGCCGATATTGCGATCCTCGATGTCGACGAGTTCAAGGGAACCGCCGCCAAGGTCGCCGACAATGCCGTCGGGATCGAAAAAGGCGCTGATAACTCCCATTGCCGAATAATGCGCTTCCTTGCGACCGCTGAGCACATCGATTTCATGACCAAGGATTTTTTCCGCCTGGCTGATGAAATCGGGGCCGTTGGTGGCTTCACGCGCGGCCGCTGTGGCGAGCACGTGCATACGCGTCGCCCGCGCCTGACTGGACAGCATGCTGAACCGGCGTAGTGCGGCGAGCGCCCTGTTCACGCCCTCCAGATCAAGCATGCCCGACGTGGCCAGACCCTTTCCAAGGCCACACAGAACCTTTTCATTGAACAGCACAGTCGGGACGCGGTTCAGTCCTTCATAGATGACGATACGCACCGAATTCGATCCGATGTCGATTACCGATACCGGCGCAATGCCCGGCAACCGGCCTTGAGCTTCAGATTCGACCATTCACCCTGTTCACTTTGAATTCTTACCCTTGGACAAACGTCCGGCGATCAGCCTGGGAGCGCTGGAGGCGAGCGCCCCGCCCCGGCCTGACAGGCTGGGATTGGTCATGAAATAGTGCTGCGCATTGAAAGGCTCCTCGCCCGGCTTGACATCGATCCGGCGCGATGTCCCGTCCGACAGGATCTCGTAGCTCTGCTGATTGTCTATCAGGTTTCCGAGCATGATCTGCGATTGCACCTGCTCCTTGACCGTAGGGTTCTTCAACGGCGTCATTGTTTCGACGCGACGATCCAGATTTCTCGGCATCATGTCCGCGGAGCCGATATAAACAATCGAATTGTCGCTGGGGAGACCATGGCCGTTGCCGAAACAGACGATGCGGCTGTGTTCGAGGAAGCGTCCGACGATCGATTTGACCCGAATATTGTCCGACAGGCCGGGCACCTGTGGCCGCAGGCAGCATATGCCGCGAATGACAAGGTCGATTTGGACGCCCGCCTGGCTGGCTTTGTATAGCAAATCTATGATTTCAGGATCGACCAGGGAGTTCATCTTCATCCAAATGGCGGCCGGACGGCTGTTGCGGGCGTGGTCGATTTCCGCATCGATATGCTCCAGCATCCGCTTGCGGAGCGTGGCCGGCGACACCGCGAGATTCATGCGCTCCGTCGGCTTGCCGTAGCCAGTGATGAAGTTGAAGATATGGGCGACATCGCTGGCGATTTCAGGATCACAGGTAAAGAACGACAGATCCGTGTAAATCTTCGCGGTTACCGTGTGGTAGTTGCCCGTGCCAAGGTGACAATAACTGACGAGCCTGCCTTCCTCGCGGCGCACCACCAGCGACATCTTCGCATGAGTTTTCAGCTCCAGGAAGCCGAAGACGACCTGCACGCCCGCGCGCTCGAGGTCCCGCGCCCAGCGGATATTGGCCTCTTCGTCGAACCGCGCGCGCAGTTCGACCAGCGCCGTGACCGACTTGCCCATCTCCGCTGCATCGATCAAAGCGCGCACAATCGGGCTGTCGTTCGACGTCCGGTAAAGCGTCTGCTTGATGGCGAGGACATCCGGATCGCGCGCCGCCTGACGCAAGAACTGCACCACCACATCGAAGGATTCGTATGGATGATGGATGATGATGTCCTTTTCCTCGATCGCAGCGAAGCAATCTCCCGCATGTTCGCGGATGCGCTCTGGAAAACGGGCGTTGTAGGGTTCGAACTTGAGATCGTCCCGAGGGATATCGACAATCTCGGATATGGTCGAAAGGGCGAGCAATCCGGGAAGCGTGGCGACGCGATCAGCCGGCACGTTGAGTTCGGTCTGCACGAAGTTGCGCAAGGGATCCGGAAGTTCGGAGTCAAACTCGATGCGAATTACCGAACCGCGACGCCGGCGCTTCAGCGCGCGTTCGAACAGTCGCACGAGATCTTCGGCTTCTTCCTCCACCTCGATATCGCTGTCGCGGATGATCCGAAACGTCCCGCTTTCGGTTACGTCGTAGCCTGGAAACAGGACTTCCATGAACTGCTCGACGATGTCTTCAAGCGAAATAAAGCGCATCTTGCCGTTCTCGCGCTCCGGCAACAGGTAGAAGCGCTTCAGCGCGACCGGCAGCCTGACAAGGCCGGTCATCGGCTCTCTGGTCTGACGTTCGTACAGCTGCAGGACGAGAGAGAAACCCAGATTGGGAATAAATGGAAACGGATGGGCGGGATCGATCGACAAGGGCGTAAGCACCGGGAATATCGATTCGATGAATTCCTTGCGGAGCCATTCCAGATCGCCGTTGTCGAGCGAACCGGGGCGAACTATGTGAATGCTTTCCTTGGCGAGGTATTGCTGAAGGACGGCGAGGGAGGCGAGCTGCTCCAGCTGCAACTTGCCGATTTCCCCCAGCGCCTCCTCGAGCTGTTGCAGCGGCGTGCGGCCATCCGCGGAGCGATTGAGAATCCCCTCGCGAATCTGGGCTTCGAGGCCGGCGACGCGCACCATGAAGAACTCATCGAGATTGGCGGCGGAGATTGAAAGGAACCGCACTCGCTCCAGCAACGGATGGGCGCTGTTCTGGGTTTCCTCGAGCACACGGCGATTGAACTGCAACCAGGACAGTTCCCTATTGATGAACCGCTCTGGGCTCTGCATCAGGGACTCGACATCGGCTTCTGCGGATGCGTCGATACCGGCTTGCGTCGGTTTGTCATCCATATCCTAGCTCCGGGCGGGGATTCCTGATCCGCGCCGCACAATCGGACTATAACACGTCTTCATGATGATCCCGATCTTCCAGTTCCTGCAACACGTCGGCGGCGATGCGTCGGTTTATCCTGCTTCCCCGCGAAAGCGCAAGATTGTCCATCCGGTGCACGATCAGTTGAGCAGCGTCAAGTGACCTTTCCATTCTGTTCACAAGGTACGAGACGACCTTTTCATCTACGCCCAATTGCCTGTCGGCGAACAGCTTGACGATAACGCGAGCGAGGAGTTCGTCGTCAGGTTCACCAATCTCAACTACGGTTGCAGCTTTCAGTCGCGATCTGAGATCAGGAAGATCCACCGGCCAACCGGCAGGCCAGATGCGCGACGTTACAAGCATCGATGTCCGATGCTGCAGCACGGTGTTTATCAGGTGAAAAAGCAGCGTCTGATCGAAGCCGGTCCGGTCTATGTCCTCGATCAGCACCGGTCCGCTATCCGCCGCTTTCAGGTTGTTCTCTTCGCCTGTTCGCACCGTGATTTCGACGGCGCATGCCCGATCCCGCCAGATATTGGCTAGATGCGTCTTGCCCGAGCCTGTAGGGCCTGCGAGGATCGTTACCGGTGAGGGCCAGGCAGGCCAGTCGTCAATCAACCCGATGGCCTGGCTGACAGGATCCGACACGATGAGATCATCGCGCGACGTGCTGGCGTCGTGCGCGAATCCCAGGGGCAGTTGGTCGTTCGGCCGATTGGCGGATGTATGGTCGCTACGGCTCATCGCCCTGTCTTTCCGTCACCGACACGGTGAGTTCT
Organism: Hoeflea sp. CAU 1731; assembly: GCF_039888615.1. Lineage (NCBI taxonomy): Bacteria > Pseudomonadati > Pseudomonadota > Alphaproteobacteria > Hyphomicrobiales > Rhizobiaceae > Hoeflea > Hoeflea sp. CAU 1731. Next base: position 66,492 of record NZ_JBDQQS010000020.1, read on the forward strand.
ACGTCCTTGTCCGCTCCACCTTCGTAGAGATCGCTTTGCAGATACCGTTTCAGGGCGAAACGAACCAGAACGGCCGTCGCGGCGGCCGCGGGCACGGCGATCATCAGTCCGACGAATCCGAACAGCGAACCAAAGGCGAAGAGCGCGAACATCAGCCAAACCGGGTGGAGGTTGACACTCTTACCGACAAGTTTCGGTTGCAGAATGTTGCCTTCCAGGAACTGTCCGGAGAAAAAGACAAGGAGCACGATGCCGATCGAGACGTAGTCCGGCCAGAATTGGACGACAGCAACGCTGGCTGCAAGCAGAAGACCCACGAACGAGCCGACATAGGGAATGAAGCTGATGACGCCGGCGAACAAACCAATCAGAAGGCCGAAATTCAGCCCGGCAAGCGTCAGTCCAATGCCGTAATACAGTCCGAGAATCATGCAGACGCTGCCTTGACCGCGCACGAAACCGGCGATCGCCTTGTTCATGTCACGGAGAATTTCACGCACGTCCTCAAGATAATTGCGCGGTATCCAGCTATCGACTGTATCAACCATCCTGTCCCAATCGAGAAGCAGATAGAAAGCAACGACTGGGGTGACGATAAGCAGGGACGCGATGTTGATCAGCGCCATGCCGGAATTCCAGATCTGCAGCAGGATCTCTCCCACAAATCCGGCGCCCTGAGACAACAGCGCGCCGATCGACGATTTCAGATCCGGCAATTCCATCCCGATCCAGTTTTTCACCCATCCAAGTTCAGCCGGGGAAATCAGTTGCTGCAGCCTGGATAGATTTTCGGGCAGACCAGCGATGAACTGGTTGGCCTGACTGATCAGCAGCGGGATGACAACGATGATCGCGACGACGAAGAGCACCACAAAGGCTGCAAGGATAAAGAGCGTCGCGACAAGGCGCGACAAACCCACCTTCTCCAGTCGATCCGCCACAGGATCGAGAAAATAGGCGAGCGCCATTCCTGCCACGAAGGGGAGCAGAATATCGCTGAACACATAGAGAAAGAGCCCGAACGCCAACAGGACGCACAGCCAGAACACAATCTGCCAGCGCAAGGAAGTCCTGAATGTCTCGGTCGTCATAGGCGCGCTCCGTCACTCCACATCTGTCATATGATGAATCCAGACGCGGAGATAGGCTCCGGCGGACAAAATGGTCAGAAGCGTTACGACATAGACAAGAATTGTCTGCAAATCGCCAAAGCGAACCTCGAACGCTAGCTCCGCGAGAACGATGGCTGCGAGCGCGATCTGAAAAGCCGTGTTGGCTTTGGAAACCAGCAATGGATTAACTGTGATCGGATGCGTCATCAGGCTGGACAGAACGACGGCGATCATGATCAGCACATCGCGCGACACCACCAGAACCACCAGCCAGTGCGGCAGGTAGTTGAGGATCGCCAACATGATGAAGACGCTGATTAAAAGCAATTTATCGGCAATCGGATCGAGATAGCTTCCCAGTTCCGATTGCTGGTTGAACTGTCGCGCAATGAACCCGTCTATCCCATCGGACAACCCAGCCAGGACGAAGATCACGAAGGCCGGCGCCATTTCGCCTTGCAGAAGCGCATAGATGACGCCCGGAACCATGAGGAAACGGCAAAAGGTAATGATATTGGGAATGGTCATCGGATCAGAAAGCTCTGTGGAACCGGCGACGCCGGGTTCCTCTCCTCCATGCGAATCGTCATCATCCTCGACCTGATTTAGGGCCTCTTCCGGTGGATTATAAGACTGATCCTTCTCCGGAACACGATCTACCGCGAAATGCGCCGACGAAACTATACGCGTTTCGCGGTCATGAACCGAGTCAGAGGTTTGTAATGTGGCTCTGTACGCCTGTTCATGCTTTATATTCGACAATAAAATGCGACAAATCATTGTTTTGCGGGTGGTTTCGAAGATATCGGCATTTGCTTGGGCGAGCGCCACAACGGGATGCTAATGTTGGATTAGGACCATTGGCGTCTTGCAGGATGACCCGCGCCGTGCAATCTCGCTGAAAAGAGACTACCCGGACAGGAACATGACGGACGCCAGAAAAAACAGCCTCACCTACAGCGACGCCGGTGTCGACATCGACGCCGGCAATTCGCTCGTTGAACGGATCAAACCGCTTGTGCGCTCAACAAGGCGCCCGGGTGCCGATGGCGAAATTGGCGGGTTTGGCGGCTTGTTCGATCTCAAAGCTGCCGGCTTCGAGGATCCTGTCCTTGTCGCCGCCAACGACGGCGTCGGTACAAAACTCAGGATTGCCATTGAAAGCGGCAGGCTGGACACAGTCGGCATCGACCTTGTCGCCATGTGTGTCAATGACTTGATCGTACAAGGCGCTGAACCGCTGTTTTTCCTCGACTATCTTGCGACCGGCAAACTGGACCCGGAGGAAGGCGAAGCAATCGTCGCCGGCATTGCAGACGGTTGCCGCCAGGCAGGTTGCGCGTTAATCGGCGGAGAAACCGCCGAAATGCCCGGAATGTATGCAGGCAAGGACTTCGATCTCGCCGGTTTCGCCGTCGGTGCAGCCGAGCGCGGCCGGTTACTGCCCTCGGGCGCAATCCAGTCAGGCGACGTCATTCTGGGCCTTGCGTCTTCCGGCGTGCATTCGAACGGATTTTCGCTTGTCCGCAAGATTGTCGAGATCGCGGGATTGTCCTGGGACGACCCAGCGCCTTTTTCTCCGGAGATCAGCCTGGCGGAAGCGCTGCTGACCCCGACGCGCATCTATGTCAGATCCCTGTTGGAAACGCTGCGCTTCACCGATCGCATCAGGGCGCTGGCGCACATCACCGGGGGCGGCTTCCCGGAAAACATTCCGCGAGTTGTGCCGGACGGACTCGCCGCCGAAATCGATCTCGAAGCGCTTGCGCCTCCACCCATATTCTCCTGGCTTTCTTCTACCGGCGGAATTGAACCTGCTGAAATGTTGCGCACCTTCAATTGCGGCGTCGGAATGATCGCAATCGCCGCTCCTGAAGACGTCGCCGCGTTGACGGCTTCGCTCGGAACCAACGGCGAAAAGGCCCAACAGATCGGTGTGATTGTCGAACGCGATCCGTCCGAGCCCGGCGTGCGTTATCGCGGTGCGCTGGGTCTATGACCGGAAAGTCGGTCAAGCGGGTCGCCGTATTCATTTCAGGCCGCGGCAGCAATCTGGAAGCGCTGATCGAGGCCAGCGCGGCACAGGATTGTCCCTACCGGATCGTCGCTGTCCTCTCGGATAACCTGGAGGCGGGCGGACTGACGCTGGCGGCGCGGGAAAACATTCAAACATTCGCCATACCACGATCCGGTTTCGGATCGCGCAGCGAACACGAAGCGGCCGTGCTGGATGCCCTGAATTCCATCGACCCTGACATAATTTGCCTCGCCGGATATATGCGCCTCCTCTCCGCCGAATTTGTCAGACAGTGGAAAGGGCGCATCCTGAATATCCACCCTTCCCTCCTACCGAATCTGCCTGGGCTCGAAACACACAAACGCGCGCTTTCGCTCGGCATGCGGATCCACGGATGCACAGTGCATTTTGTCAATGAAGGGATGGATGACGGCCCGATCATTGGACAAGCCGCCGTTGTGGTGCGACCGGACGACGACGAGGAGACGCTCGCAGCACGGGTTCTAAAGGCGGAACATCGGCTATACCGGGAAATGCTCCGGCTGGCGGCCACCGACCGGGTCCGGCTGAGCAGCGGCGGCGAAACGATTTTTGACGACGCCTCTGCGCCGGATTGCGACGATGTCGTCCTGATCTCGCCTATTGAAGGCACGAAGCGATGAACTTCAGCTGAGCCGCTCACACTCATCAACACCGCCCATGCTGTCATGGAGATGTTAAGAAGCCGGATTACTGCTCATTCATCCGAATGAATGGGCGGGCGATGTTGCGAGACAAATGGAAAACGGTAAGGGCCGCTATCGACGAAGATATCGCCAGTGGCAAATTCGTCCAGGGCGACCGCATCCCAACCGAAGCCGAGTTGGCTGAAATATATTGCGCCGGCCGTCACTCGGTCAGACGCGCCGTCGCCGAACTGGCCAAAGAGGGCAAGCTCAGCGTCGAACAGGGCCGTGGCACCTATGTCGAAGCGGTTCCGCGCATCGTCTACGCTATTGGTAAACGCACACGCGTACACCGCAATCTCCTGCCACAGGGCATCAAGGTTACTGGCGAACTTCTCGATGTCGAGATGACCGATCCGAGCGATGGGCTCCGACAAGTATTGCGGCTTGAGGATGGCGAGCCAGCCATCTCATCGCGACGCATCACCTATGCGGACGGCCTGCCTGTCGGCTTTGGCGTCGCATGGCGATCGTCCATCCGCTTTCCTGATTTCGTAGAGCGGCAGAGCCTTCTCCTGTCGGCAACCGAGACCTACAAAACCTACGGAATCACCGACTATGTCAGGGCCGAAACCAACATAGAAAGTCGCCCGGCCCGGCCAGAGGAGGCCGAGTTACTGCGGCAACATCCTGATATGCCGGTGATGATACTGCACTCGGTCGATACGCTGATCGACGGAACTCCAATCTGTTACTCCGAAACGGTCTGGTCCACGGCCCGGGTCAGGTTCACCATTTCGGCGACCAACAACGATTAAGTCGCCTGGTCGCAACAGTTCTACACCGGTCGCCGACCGGACTTCATCAGAAACCGTCACTGACTTAACCGGGCCTCGACTGAAGAAGGGGCGCCCCAAAGACAAGGAGTTAACATGCTCTGCGCGACCTACAACATCCAGTATGGCAGGGGTAAAGACGACCGCTACGATCTAGATCGTATCGTAGCTGAATTGGGAAATCCGGACCTCATCGCCCTCCAGGAGGTGGACACCTTTGTTGATCGCTCGGGCATGATCGACCAGGCAGCGGAGATCGCCGCGCGGCGACCGAACATGTATTGGGTCTACGGCCCTGGCGTCGACGCAGACGCCTCCACCTTCGTCGAAGGTCGCGTCGTCAATCGCCGGCGGCAATTCGGAAACATGGTGATCTCACGCTGGCCGATCCTTGCATCAGCCAACCACCTCCTTCCGAAGACGGCCTTGTATGGCCAGGTGCACTCCCGTCGGGCAATGCTCGAAACCGTGATCAAGACGCCCCTTGGGCCGCTGCGCTTCGCCTCGGTGCATTTCGATCATATCGGGCCGCAAACAAGACTGCCGCAAATCGAGGCGGCGAAAAAAATCTTGCTCGATGGACCAGCGACCGGTGCAACCTGGGGCGGTCCCTTCGACACGGGATGGTTCGACAATCCAGCCCCTCCAATGCCGGATGACATCATCCTGATGGGCGACTTCAATTTCTCGCCCGATAGCGTGGAATATGACAGGTTTGTCGGCGAGATGACCGAACACCACGGCCGTGTCGGCGAACTGAGGGGTTTCGTTGACGCCTGGGTGGCCGCAGGTCATGGAGAAGAGGAAGGCGTCACCGTATCTTTCAACAGCTTCGGAAAACGGATCGACCATTGCTTCGCCACACATAGGCTCGCGGGGATGGTCAGACGCGCCTGGATAGACAATGACGCGCAAGGATCTGACCACCAGCCGGTCTTCTTCGAATTCGCTGACACAACTGCGTAAAGGAAACTTCATCCAGGTGTCACGCCTTTGTTATGTCTCGAGACAAACATCCGGATGTTTCCAGTTCGCGTCTGATCAGCGAACTCCATTCTCTCTTCTACACGCCCTTTAGGAGCTCCGATGTCTCACCTTATCCGTCCTACGCGCCGCGGCTTTATGACCGGCGCGGCCGCTCTCGCCGGCGCCGCCACGCTGCGCTTCCCGACCCCTGCCCTGGCCCAGTCCGATCGCCCCGATCTGGTTATCGCCGTGCAGGGTCTCGTCGACAACCTCGAACCGATCGCGGCCATTTCGAATGTCGGCATGCGCGTCGTCAACGCCATGTATGACACGCTTCTCTACCGCAACTTTCTTTCCAATCCCGATGGTTCGGGCGCGGTGATCGAACCCGGTCTTGCAACAAACGTTGAGCGCCTTAACGACCATACCGTTCGCGTTACGCTGCGCGACGACGTGGTCTTTCACAATGGCGAGCCGATGACCGCTCAGGACGTGGCCTTCTCATTCGGTTACGACCGGATGTTCGGCCCCGAACCGCTCACCCCGCGCGCCGCCTATTTCCGACCCGACCTCGCAGAAGTCAGCGTCATTGACGACTCGACAGTCGAGTTCGTTACCAACGGACCGGACTACGCAATGGAAAAACGGCTCGCATCCTGGATCGGCTGGGTAGTGCCTGAAGGGTATTTTCGAGACAAGGGGCTCGATGGTTTCGGCACCGCGCCCATCGGCACCGGCCCGTACAAGCTGAAGGAATTTCTGCGCGGCGACCGCGTCGTGCTGGAAGCCAATGAGGACTACTGGCGCGGCCGCCCGACCGCCCGTACGGTGACCTTTGTCGTTGTCCCCGAAACCGCGACCCGCGTTGCTGGTCTGATCTCTGGCGAATATCACATCGCCTGTGCGCTGAATCCGGACAATATTCCGCTTCTGCAACGCTACAAGGAAGTCGAGGGTCGCGGCGCACAAATCGAAAACACCCATCTTGTGGTTCACAATCAGGTCGACAATATTCTGGCTGACAAGCGAGTCCGCCGCGCCATGCACAAGTGTATCGATCGCGACGCCCTCAATACCGCTCTGTGGGCTGGCCTCGCCGGCGTGACCAACGGCTTCCAGCTTCCAATGCAGGGAGAGGCCTACGATCCCGGTCGCGCGCCGTACCGGCAGGATATCGAGGGCGCAAAAGCGCTGCTCGCAGAAGCCGGATACTCGGGTGAACCGATCACCTATCGCACGCTCAACGACTATTACGTCAATTCCGTCGCCGCCGCCCAGGCCATGCAGCAATGGTGGCAGGAAGCCGGTCTCAATGTCGAAATCGAGATCAAGGAAAACTGGGGACAGGTCACCGGCGACGGTCTGATGAGCCGCAACTGGTCAAACGGATTCCCGCTGACCGACCCGGTCACGCCGCTGACGACAGACTGGCACGAAGGCTCCAACGTTCAGAAGAACTATGGATGGAAGGCGCCGGAGGAGTTCAATGCACTGCTCGGCAAAATCCGTTCGATGCCGAACAGTCCGGAACGCAGCGCCGCGTTCCAGCGCGCGCTGGACATATTCGACGACGAAGCCCCCGGCGCGCCGCTTTATCGCCCCTACGAACTCTACGGCATTCAGTCCTCGATCGGCTGGAGCCCGGTCACGTTCGAATGGATGGAACTGCGGCCGCACAATCTCGCTTTCGATTGATGCAGATCTCATCGCTATCGTCGGCGGCCCCTGCGGCCGCCGGCACACCGCAATTATCAATCGATGGGCTGTCTGTCGCACATCGGACCAGTCCTCATAATCTGCTGGTCTCGGACGTATCTCTGCAGCTGCCGCCCGGCGGCGCGCTCGGTATCGTCGGTGAATCCGGATCAGGCAAGAGCCTTACCTGTCTGTCGATCATGGATCTGTTGCCAGGCGCACTCTGGCAGAGCGCCGGTTCCATCCGAATGAACGGCGCGCCGCTTGCTCCCGGACGCAAAGGCATACGCGGCCGGCGCATCGCCATGATATTCCAGGATCCGGGCGCAACGATGAACCCCTTGCGACGGATTGGGCCGTTTCTTTCCGGTTTAGTAAAGCTGCATCGCGGGCTGACAGGAGCCGCAGCCGAAGCGGAAGCCGTGCGCCTTCTCGACGCTGTCCGCATGCCTGCGGCGCGGGAGCGCCTGCGCGCCTATCCGCACGAACTCTCCGGCGGGCAAAACCAGCGCGTAATGATCGCTGGCGCTCTGGCTAGCGACCCAGAAATCCTGCTTGCCGATGAGCCAACCACGGCGCTGGACGTGACGACCCAGGCGCAAATCCTTGACCTTCTGGCAGAATTGAGAGCCGAACGAGGCATGGGCCTCGTGCTCGTCAGTCACGATTTCGGCGTAATCGCCGAAGCCGCCGACCATGTCGCCGTCATGCGCGCTGGCCGCGTGGTTGAGCAAGCGCCAGCCAACCGCCTGTTTTCGTTTCCGCAACACCCATATACGGCTTCTCTGCTTACATCCATACCTCCGGAACTGGGTCGCGCATCAGTTTTAACGTCGCGTAAAAGTCCGCCGCGCAATCGCCCATCGAACGCGACGAAGGGAATCGGCATTGAGGCGCGCGGACTTTCCCGGCTATTCGAAGCTCGCGGCCGCGCCCGAGTCCACGCACTCAATGGCATTGACCTCACCATACAACCGGGTGAAATGCTGGGGATCGTCGGGGAATCCGGATGCGGCAAATCAACCTTCGGCCGACTGCTCGTCGGCTTGGACAAACCGAGTTTTGGCGACATTCGCGCTGATGGAAAGCCACTCGTTACTGACGACGGCGAAGCCTTCCGCAACTCGCGTCGTCGGCTACAACTGGTCTGGCAGGACCCCTTATCCGTGCTCAATCCCCGTTTGTCGATCGGGTACCAGATCATTGAGGTTCTGCAGACGCATCGAATCACAGACGATACACATAGTCGGATGCTTGAACTGCTCCAGGCGGTCAATCTGAAAGCCGAGCATGCGTCGCGATACGCCCATCAGCTTTCTGGGGGCCAGCGGCAACGCGCCGTCATCGCTCGAGCGCTCGCGGTAGAACCGCAGATCGTTGTGTTTGACGAACCCGTTTCCGCCCTCGACCTTTCCGTGCAGGCGCAGGTAATAGAAATGATCGCCGATATTCGCAATCGTTTCGAGCTTACCGGGATATTCATCAGCCACGACATTCGGGTTGTCCGCTACGTCTCGGATCGTATTGCGGTCATGTATCTCGGACGGATTGTGGAAATCGGGCCAGCAGACGACATATACCACACTCCGAAGCATCCCTATACGCAGGCCTTGCTTTCCGCTGTCCTCAGCACTGATCCGAAACGTCGCAAATCCAGGAGTATTCTGCGCGGCGATCCGCCCGACCCTGCCCAAATGCCATCCGGTTGCCCCTTCCACCCCCGCTGCCCCAGGGCCGCGGCCCGATGCAGGGCCGAGACGCCGGCGCTTCAGGCAGGAGCGGACAGCCGTTTCACGGCATGCCATGCAGTAGATGTCGAAACGTCCGGCCGGCATTGGGAGGTCGCAGCGTGATCCGTTTCGTCTTCATCCGCACGATACGCGCAATCCTGACTGCATTGACCGTCGTGACCACAACTTTCGTTGTTCTGCGCGTGACCGGCGACCCTGTCCAATCATTGCTGCCGGTAGAGACAACGCCGCCCGAAATCATCGAACTCTATCGGCGCCTGTGGAATCTCGACCAGCCGCTCTGGCAGCAATATGTCGGCTATTGGCAGGGCATATTCCACGGCACAATGGGACGGTCCTTCGTCGATGGACGAGATGTGGTCGGCATTATTGCCGAACGCATTCCGATCACGCTTGAATTGATGGGCTGGACCTTCGTTGCGATGCTGGCGATTGGCCTTCCCGCAGGCATTGCCGCCGCCCTGAACCGTGGAAGCTGGATTGACCGGCTGGTCATGGCCGCAGCAGTTGCAGGGCACGCGCTGCCCGGCTACGTCATGGGCATCCTGATGATCTGGCTGTTCGCTGTCGAATTGCGTTGGCTGCCGTCCTCCGGTTACGGCACGCCGCAGCATCTGATTATGCCCGTCATAACGCTGTCGACCGCCTACGGCGCCGTCATCGCCCGTTTCACCAGGGCTGCAGTGCTGGAAGTGCTCGGCCAGCCGCATGTTCTGGCAGCCAGATCACAGGGCTGGGCTGGTCGCACAATCATGCGCCGCGAAGTACTTCCTAACGCTGCGATACCGCTCGTCACGATTATCGGCCTTTTTCTTGGCGGGCTGATCGGCGGCTCGGTGATCGTCGAATGGATCTTCGCCTGGCCGGGCATAGGCCGCCTACTCGTCACATCGGTCTCCGGCCGAGATCTCGCAATTGTCCAGGCGCTCGTCCTGCTGTTCTCCGCTACAATGATTTTCGCAAACCTTCTGGTCGACCTCGCATATGCATTTCTCAATCCGGCAATCCGCATCCGCGGTTAGGCATAATTCTCCGGTGCTCGTCGCCGCATGCGTCTGGCTCGGACTTATGGTCGTTGTGGCTGTTTTCGCGCCATGGATCGCACCCTACGGCTACGCCGAACAGGATCTGCTCCTGCGCCTGCAGCCGCCGAGTTTCGCAGGCGGTCCACCAGGACACTGGCTGGGAACGGACCATCTCGGCCGGGATGTCTTCAGCCGGGCCATCTATTCTATCCGCATCTCCATGGCGGTCGCCTTCTTCGGAGCATTGATAGGGGCAGTTTTCGGCACTGCGCTTGGCGCGCTCGCAGCTCACAGACGCGGCATCGTCGAGGAAATCGTGATGGGGCTGGTCGATGTCCAGGCAGCGCTGCCTTTCCTGATCTTCGCCCTTCTTGTGATCGCGTTTTTCGGCAACGATCTTTTTTTGTTCGTTCTGGTTGTCGGCTTTCAGGGCTGGGAGCGTTACGCAAGGCTGGCGCGCGGCCTTGTTCTGGACGCAAAGACGCGTGGCTACGCCGCAGCGGCCCGTTCCATGGGGTTACCTCTGTGGCGGGTCTATTTCGTCCATATCGGGCCCAATATTGCTGGCGCCATGGCCGTCCAGTTCACTCTGAACCTGCCAGAGACAATCATTCTGGAGGCAGGCCTGTCATTCCTCGGACTGGGCATACAACCGCCGCTGACGTCGCTGGGTCTCATGCTCAATGACAGCCGCAACTACATCGTGTTGCACTGGTGGCTGCCTGCAGTGCCCGGCGCGCTGATTTTTATCACGGCGCTGTCAATGAGCCTCATCGGCGACGGACTGCGCGATTGGCTCGACCGCTCCCAGAGATAGCTCAGTAGCCCGTCTTGCGTATCCACACGTGGTTATCGTGGAAGGCCGCGCCGCCATAAGGCGCAATGCAGTCGGCGCCGGTCAACACGTTGATTCCCTCGCCGTCCAGAAAGCTCTTGTTCGGCCACAGGCCTTCGGTAATCAGCACGCCCCGTTTCAATCCCTCGGTCACCTTTGCATGAAGCCGGACTTCTCCACGCTCATTTCCAAGCGTGACGATGTCGCCGTCGCAAATTCCCAGTTCTTCGGCGTCTTCGGGCTCGACAAGAACTTCGGGCCGCCCCTCCCGCTTCCGCGATGACGGCGTTTCAGAAAAGGTCGAGTTCAGGAAGGAGCGAGCCGGCGACGTCGCCAGTCGAAACGGAAACGCGTCGCTGGTTTCCTCGATCGTCTCGAAATGATCGGGAAATTCAGGCAGGTCCCGATAGGGTCCGAGCGCTCCGAGAGATTTCGGCGGCCGGTTCGGGGCTGGCGAACCGGACCAGTCCGGACGGAAACGGAACTTGCCGTCCGGCCAGTTGAAGCCATTGAGGTAATGCGACGTCTCGAAATCCGGCTGGCAATCGAGCCAGTGCTCCCGCTCCAGGGTTTCAAGATCGCCCCGGTCACTGGCGCGCAGCATGTTGTCGATGAGTTCATTCGCCGATTTGTGGAAAGCGGGATCCGCGTCCACGCCAAGACGACGCGCCAGACCGTTAAGGACATCGAGATTTGGACGCGGGCCTTCCGGCGGCTCTACCAGTTTCGGACCGAGGACGATGTGCTGGTTTCCGCCCGACTTGTAGATATCGTCATGTTCCAGAAACATCGTCGCCGGCAACACGACATCGGCCATTTCGGCGGTTTCCGTCATGAATTGTTCGTGGACGAACGTGAACAGGTCTTCGCGAGCAAATCCGCGTCTTACCAGCCGTTGTTCCGGCGCGACATTCACAGGGTTGGTGTTTTGGATAAGCAACGCCGTCACCGGTGGGCCATGTCGCAAAGCCTCGGGGTCTCCCGTCAGCACCCGGCCGATCTGGGATTGGTCGAGATAACGCACGCTGTCATCACGCATGCCAAGTCCTGTAACTTCGGCCGTGTTCAAACCATATATGCCGCCATTGTTGTGGAATGCGCCGCCGCCTTCATATTTCCAGGCGCCGGTAACGGACGCAATACACATGGCGGCGTGCATGTTCACGGTGCCGTTGCGCTGGCGCGTGAAACCGTAACCCAGTCGCAAAAAGGTGCGCGGCGTTTCGCCGACCAGCCGCGCAAAGGCCTCGATTTCTTCTACGGCCAGCCCGGTGATAGCCGAAGCCCAAACAGGATCGCGTGTTTTCAGATGCGCCTCAAGGCCAGCCGGATCGTCCGTATACTGTTCAAGATAGTTCCTATCGGCAAGGCCGTCTCTGAATAGGACGTGCATGACGGCGCAAGCCAGCGCGCCGTCCGTGCCAGGACGCAGGATCAGCTTCATGTCCGCCTGCTGCGCCGTGGCGTTGTCGTAGATGTCGACGACGACGATTTTCGCGCCGCGCTTCTTGCGAGCGCGCGTTGCATGGGTCATTACATTGACCTGCGTAGCGACCGCATTCGTGCCCCAAATCACCACGCAATCCGATTTCGCCATCTCCCGCGGATCAGGTCCGGCAAGAAGCCCTGTGCCCAAGACGATGCCTGTCCAGGCAGCATTGGTGCAAATGCTGTCGAACTGCCCGGAATACTTGGCGGCGTGCCTCAAGCGGTGAATTGAATCGCGCTGCACCAGCCCCATGGTTCCGGCGAAGTAATAGGGCCATACGGTTTCGGAGCCGTGTTTCTGTGCCGCGCGAATGAATTGATTGGCGACCAGGTCCAGAGCATCGTCCCACTTCATCTCCTGCCACTCGCTCGCGCCCTTTTCGCCCTTGCGCCGCATCGGTTTGAGCAATCGGTCGGGGTGGTAGAGCCGTTCCGCGTAGCGCGCAACCTTTGCGCAGATGATCCCGGCGGTATAGGTCTGCTCACGCGCGCCGCGCAGACGGGTCACCGTATTGCCGTCCGCAATGTCAACTTCGAGGGCGCAGGTGGAGGGACAGTCGTGCGGACAGGCAGAGTATCCGGTCCTCATCTGTGAATGTTCGTTCATGGAAATTATGTTCTTCCGATCGGATCGCCCCTATAGACTACTGGTCACTGACCAACGAGGCAATGACGTGAACTACCGGCATATCTATCACGCGGGCAATTTTGCGGATGTATTGAAGCACAGTGTCCTCACCCGCATCATACTCTACCTGCGAAGAAAAGATCGCGCGTTCCGGATGATCGACACCCATGCCGGCCCGGGGCTCTACGATCTCGGAAGCGAACAGGCTGGAAAGACGGACGAATGGCGGTCAGGAATCGGCAGGCTTCTGGATTTTACTTTCGACGAACGGACAGCGGATCTTCTGTCTCCGTATCTATCGGCTATCCGCGAGTGCAATCCGGACGGAGAAATGAAATGGTATCCCGGTTCGCCAAAGCTTGCGCGACTGCTGCTGCGTCAGCAGGACAGGCTCTCGGCGGTTGAACTGCATCCGCAGGACGCGAAGCAACTGACAAGACTGTTCGACGGGGATTTTCAGGTTCGCGTGACGCAACTGGACGGCTGGCTGGCGCTTGGCTCGCATGTGCCGCCGAAGGAAAAGCGCGGACTCGTGCTTGTCGATCCGCCATTCGAAATTCCGGGCGAGTTCGATCGGATGGCCGACGGCCTGGCGCGAGCGCACCGCCGCTGGCCGGGCGGCGTCTACTGTCTGTGGTATCCGGTCAAGCAAACCGCAGAAGTCGACGCGTTCCATAAGAAGTTGCAGTCGCTCGACATACCGAAAATGCTTTGCGCGAGCATGCAGGTCTGCAATCCAAAAGGCCATACGGGGCTCGCAGGCAGCGGACTCATCGTCGTCAATCCGCCTTATGTGCTTGAAGAGGAACTCGCAGTTATGCTTCCCGCGCTGACGCGTTGTCTTGCACAGTCGGACGCGGCGTCACATGAACTCTTCTGGATTGCATCCGAAGCGGCAATGGAATTTTAAGCTCGTCATGTTTTGCTTCAGGCTTGACGGTCGTGACCGTCTCGACCATCTTCTGAAGCATTCATTTTTCCACATTCGGGGGACCTGTCTTATGTCTCTGAAACGCCTTCTGCTCGCCGCCCTTGCCTTTGCGTCCGTTTCCACGGGCGTGCTGCCGCTGACCGCCACTTCCGCCAAAGCGGAAGTTGCTTGCGAAAGCTCGCTCGTCCTGTGGTCCGTGTCCCGCAAATTCCACACCTATGATCGCAATGTCATCAAATCCGGCCTGCGCATCGAGGAGCTTTATAACGCCCATCCGGTCTACTCGACCAATCACACACGCGATACGCTGATACCGCGGCAATATTGCAAGGCGCGCGCGATGATGAGCGACGGCCGCGATCGCACCGTCTGGTACGTCATCGAATATGGACAGGGCTTCGCCGGCGTCAGCTATAGGGTCGATTCGTGCATTCCGGGTTTCGACCCTTGGCATGTCTACGGCGCCGACTGCTTCACAGTCAGATAATAAGGGAATACATGCGACCGGGATCGACCGTCGTCCTGGCGCCGACGGGTGGTTGTTGACGCCATCCCAACCAGAACAGGAAACGCCATATGAAAATTCTCTACTCCCCTACTTCGCCCTATTCTTCAAAGGTGCGGATGGCGGCCAATTATTGCGATTTGGCGTTCGCGGAAGAACTGGTGGACGTCTATTCCGATCCCACGCAGTTGCTCGAGATCAATCCCCTCGGCAAGATTCCGGCGCTTCTCGAAGAGGACGGCGTCGCCGTGTATGACAGCCGCGCCATTATGCAGTATCTGGATCGCAAGAGCGGTCGCAAGCTGTTCCCGCGCAACTCCGCCAAGCGCTCCGAAGCCGAAAAACTGGAAGCGCTTTGCGACGGCGTCATGGATGCATTGCTGGCGATCCGTTTCGAGCGGATGTTCCATGCGCCCGAGAAAATCGAACAGGCCTGGATCGACAGGCAATGGTCAAAAGTGGTCCGTGCTCTGGACCACCTCAACGCCAATCTGCCGAGAACGTCGAAAAACCTGCATGGCGGCCATTTCGCCCTTGCCGCTCTGGTCGCCTATCTCGGTCTTCGCTTCGAGGGCGAATGGGAGCGCGGCCGCTCCAAACTGAAAAACTGGCCAGACAAATTCAGCCGCTTCTTTCCCGAATTCGAAAAACTGAAACCGCAGGTTTGAGGATGCGACGGCCAATTTGGCCGGGCATTCATTGAGTTTTCAAGCTTCGTACCTATATCGGGGGTGCGCCGCCCTTTCACAACAAATTCTTCAGTAAACCGAGCAGAAAACAGTCAGTCGATGTTCAGCATACTTATTCTTGTCGCCGGACTCGCACTGCTTATTTTCGCTGGTGACCTGCTTGTGCGCGGGGCCGTGGCCTTTGCTGAAAAGATCGGGATCAGCCCTCTCATCATCGGGCTGACCATCGTCGCTTTCGGTACATCGGCGCCGGAACTCTTCGTCTCCCTAAAGGCGGCCATCAACGGCATCTACGGCATCGCCATCGGCAATGTGGTTGGCTCAAACATCACCAATGTGCTGCTGGTGCTTGGCATCCCAGCGCTCATCGTGCCTGTCGCCTGCCGCGAAAAAGGCCTTGGCTTCAGCCTAGTCATGATGTCAGCTATGACCATCGTGATGATGATCATGATGGCGATGGGGCGGCTTGGACATATCGATGGAATGATATTGCTGGGCATGCTGGGCGTTTTTCTTGCCTGGCAGTTCAAGCGGGCGCATGCCGATATGAACAACCATGAGATGGTTGAAGATTATCATTCGGAATTCCAGAAACTGCCAGTCGAGAATTCCCGCATTGCTGCCTATACGCTGTCCGGCCTAATCGGATTGCCCGTCGGTGCGTCGTTGACCGTGCACGGGGCCGTCGACATCGCTCAATGGATGGGTGTGTCCGACACTGTGATCGGATTGACCATCGTTGCTATTGGCACATCCCTGCCCGAGCTAGTCACCACTTTTATGGCGGCCTGGCGGCGCAGCGGCGCAGTGGCTATCGGCAATGTCGTTGGCTCCAACATCTTCAATGTCGGCGCGATTCTAGGCATTACCAGCCTCGTCCATCCACTGCTGGTGCCGGTAAGGATTGTCTATCTGGACATGTGGATCCTTGCCCTCTCCACCATTCTGCTTCTCGCGCTGGCGTTTATTTCCAGACCGATTGGCAAGCTGGGCGGCATGGCCCTTGTCGCCGCCTACTGTCTCTACTTCGTGGTCATCCTTCATTGAAGCGGAGGCGAATGGCGGTTTGACAGGCCTTCGCTGACAGACCACATACTTGCCGTTAAATGCCCGAAGGCCGATTCGAGACAGTGGAATGACGCCTAAAGAAGACACGACCGCCGAATGCGATCGGAACGAACAAATATCCCAAGAACCGGCAACCAACGCTGCGTCCTGGGAAGGCGCCGGCGCATTTCCGTCTAACCTCACAGGACCGGAACGCATTCAGGAATTCGTCAAGATCCTGCCCAATGCGCCGGGTGTTTACCGCATGCTCAACCGCGATGGCGACATACTTTATGTCGGCAAGGCGCGCAGCCTAAAGAAACGCGTTTCGAACTACGCCCAGGGTCGCGGCCACACCAATCGAATTTCCAGCATGGTGCGCGACACCGCGAACATGGAGTTTATCACCACCCGCACGGAAACCGAGGCGCTGCTTCTTGAAGCAAACCTGATCAAGCGGTTCAAACCCCGCTACAACGTGCTTCTGCGCGACGACAAGTCGTTTCCCTACATCTTGCTGACCGGCGACCACGAAGCCGCCGGCATCTACAAGCATCGCGGCGCCCGCTCACGTCAGGGCTCCTATTTCGGGCCGTTCGCTTCGGCCCAGGCCGTGGACCGGACCATCAACGCGCTGCAGCGGGCGTTCCTCATTCGCACCTGCACGAATGCGATGTATGAGACCCGGACGCGGCCTTGCCTCCTTTACCAGATCAAGCGTTGCTCGGCGCCCTGCACGGGCGAGATCGATCTCGCCTCCTATGGAAAACTCGTGGACGAGGCGACGGATTTCCTTTCAGGCAAGAGCCAGAAGGTAAAGGGCACGCTATCCGAAGCGATGCAGAAGGCTTCCGAAGAACTCGATTTCGAGCGCGCGGCGGTCTATCGCGACAGACTGGCGGCGCTATCGCATGTGCAAAGCCACCAGGGCATCAACCCGCAGACGGTTCAGGAAGCCGATGTTTTCGCTATCCACCAGGATGGCGGCCTCAACTGCATCCAGGTCTTTTTCTTCCGTACCGGTCAGAACTGGGGTAACCGCGCCTATTTTCCGAAGGCCGACCCCGCGCTATCACAGGAGGAGGTGCTCGGCGCCTTCCTCGCGCAGTTCTACGACGACAAGCCCTGTCCGAAGCAGATCCTCGTGTCGCACTCCATTCCGGAAAGCGAATTGCTGATCGAGGCGCTTTCAATGCGCGCGGGCCGCAAGGTCTCGATCTCCGTACCGCATCGCGGAGAAAAACGGGATCTCGTACAGCAGGTCGCCGCCAACGCCCGTGAAGCCCACGGCAGACGACTTTCGGAGACATCCACGCAAGGCAATCTTCTGAAGGCGATGGCGAGCACCTTCGGTCTCGCGCGTCCGCCGCGCCGGATCGAGGTCTACGACAATTCACACATCATGGGAGCCAACGCCGTCGGCGGCATGATTGTCGCCGGCGCGGAAGGTTTTGCGAAGAACCAGTATCGTAAATTCAACATCAAGTCCGAAGAGATTACGCCCGGCGATGATTTCGGGATGATGCGGGAGGTTCTTCACCGGCGCATCGCACGCCTGATCAAGGAACACGAAAGACCGCAAACGAAGGAAACGGACGAAGACTCGCACGACGTGGCGGAAATGCCGGCGTGGCCCGACCTTCTGCTGATCGACGGCGGCCAGGGACAACTCTCCGCTGTTCAAGGCATTCTGGATGAACTCGGCGTTGGCGACGAGATCACCGCAGTCGGCGTCGCAAAGGGCGTTGATCGCGAAGCCGGTCGGGAACGTTTCTTCATGAAGGGTCGCCAAGCCTTCTCGCTGCCACCGAGAGATCCGGTCCTGTATTTCATTCAGCGCATGCGCGACGAGGCGCACCGCTATGCAATCGGTGCGCATCGTGCGCGACGCAGCAAGGAGCTCACGCGCAACCCGCTGGACGAGATCGCGGGCATCGGCCCGGCGAGAAAACGATCTCTGCTGCACCATTTCGGCACGGCAAAGGCCGTCTCGCGCGCCGGCGTCGAGGATCTGGTAGCGGTTGAAGGCATTTCGCAGGCCACGGCGCAGATGATTTACGATCATTTTCATGAGGATCGTCGTAATTAAGGCAATCTTCGTCTTATAGAAATCATTTGATCGTCGGTGTTGACGCGAAGCGCGACGCCCTATTTTTATGACGGTGACATTCTCCCGGATTTTTCCATGGCGTCCCATACGTATAAATTACCCAATCTACTTACCTACGGCCGCATTCTCGCCGTTCCGTTAATCGTGCTGTGTTTCTTCATGGAAGGTCGACTGCATGGATCCGACTTTGCGCGCTGGAGCGCGCTTGCGTTGTATCTGATCGCTTCGATCACCGATTTCTTCGACGGATATCTCGCCCGTGTCTGGAACCAGACGTCGCCAATCGGCCGAATGCTCGATCCTATTGCCGACAAGCTGCTGGTTTCATCGATTCTTTTGCTTCTGGCTGCGGACGGGACCATCGCCGGATGGACCATCTGGGCTGCGATCATTATTCTCTGCCGGGAAATCCTGGTGTCCGGCTTGCGCGAATATCTGGCGGAGTTGAAGGTTTCGGTTCCCGTGACCTGGATCGCCAAATGGAAAACCACAATCCAGATGATAGCGATCGGTTTTCTGCTGGCGGGCCCCGCGGGAGACAAGATCATCCCCTATGTGACGGAAACCGGCATTACGCTACTCTGGATCGCCGCGGTCATCACCATGTATACCGGATATGACTATTTCCAGGCCGGCCTGAAACATGTGGTGGACTAGGCGATGGTGAAACTTGTCTATTTCGCGTGGGTTCGCGAGCGCATCGGCAAGAGCGAGGAAGAGATCGTTCTGCCGGACAACGTATCGACCGTCGGCGACCTCCTCGACCACCTGAAGGAACGCGGAGAGGAATATCGCAACGCGCTTGAGCACTCCGATGTCATCCGGGTCGCCCTTGATCATCATCACAGCCAGCATGATGCTGCAATCGGCGGCGCTAACGAGATCGCGCTCTTCCCTCCCATGACAGGCGGGTAACCCTGTCATGAAACCGACGATCCGGGTTCAATCAGACGATTTCGAAATTGCAACGGAAATCCAGATCCTGACGGCCGGCAACCCTGATGTCGGCGCCGTTGTGACCTTTACCGGCGTATGCCGCGATGAAGCCGGCCAGTTGGCTGCGCTCGAACTCGAACATTATCCCGGCATGGCGGAGCAGGAAATCAGCCGCATAGCATCACAGGCTGGCGAGAGGTGGCCGCTGACAGGTCTCGCCGCGATCCACCGCTTTGGCCGAATCCGTCCGGGCGAGAATATTGTCCTGGTGATCGCCGCGTCCAAACATCGTCAGGCCGCATTCGAGGCGGCCAGTTTCTTGATGGATTTCATGAAGAGCCGCGCCCCGTTCTGGAAGAAAGAGATATTTCTCGACGGAACGGAAGGCGGTTGGGTCGACGCGCGTTCCACGGACGAAGACGCGCTGGATCGCTGGTTACAGGAATGAGCCGAAAAGCGGTTGTTCTCGGCGCCTACGGGCTGATCGGTTCGGTTTGCGTCTGTATTCTACAACAGTCCGGCTTCGAAGTTGTCGGCGTCGGGCGCTCACGCCGACTGTGCGCGCGAAAGAGCGATTTCAAACGGATTCGAGCCGGTTGGTCAGTTCGTTCTGACGCGCCTTCCAGTCGCAGGCCATTTCCAGCTGGCTTGCAAGCCGGATGAGCAAATCCTCCCGGCCCGAACCTGCCGCAAATTGCATTCCGATCGGCAAACCGTCCGGCGCCCACACCAATGGCAGGCTGATTGCAGGCTGGCCGGTGATATTATAGAGCGAGGTGAAAGGCGCGAATGCGAACACCTTGGCCAGAAACGTTCCGATGTCCCCCTCACTGGCGTCGAGCCGACCGAGCGGCAGTGGCGGCGCGGCCACCGTCGGTGAAAGCACAACGTCAAATTCATCCATCTGACGCAGGATCTCGCCCCCCGTCAGATGGACGCAGGCGACCGCGGCATTGAGTTCTCCGCCAGACAATTTCCTCCCGATCTTCAGCGCGCTCCACACGCTCGCCTCGAAATCCTCTGGCGCGGCGATTCGGCCGGTCTCTTTTTCGTGGTGATTCGTCGTAGCGGCCACGGAAGACGCGATCAGCTTCAGGAACGCATCTGCCGCAGCGGAGGTATCATAGTTAAGCACAAGCGTTTCGGTGGCGTGTCCGAATTCTTCCAGCAAGCTGCGGACCCGGTCGAGAGCGTTCCGGCAGGTCTCTGAGACGTCAACACCGGAAGGCGGCGTCTCCAAGACGCCGATCCGCAAAGGCTTTACTGCGCCATTCGGCAGTTCCGCATAGGTCACATCAGCGCCGGGCGCATAATAAGGCGCCGGTTCGCCTGTATTCTTCAGGCAATCAAGTAGCCTGGCGGTATCGCGCACCGAACGCGTGATGGCGAAAGCGTTGAATGTATCGTGCCAACCCTCGCCCTCGTCCAGCCCCGCAAATACGCGGCCGCGCGTCGGCTTCAGCCCGATCATCCCGCAACAGGAAGCCGGAATGCGGATCGAGCCTCCGCTATCCGTCGCGTGCGCCATCGGGACCATCGCTGACGCAACGGCCGCCGCACTGCCGCCGCTGGATCCGCCGGTGCTGTGACCGTCGTTCCATGGATTGCGCGCCGCGCCTAGGAACCGCCCTTCCGTGCTCGAATTGAGCCCGAATTCCGGGGAGTTTGTGCGGCCCATCACGACAAGGCCCGCCGCGCGCGCTTTCCTGACGACGGCGCTGTCTTTCCGGCTAAAATGCTCAGAGAAGAAGCGTGAACCATGGCTCAGTCGGCTGCCCTTTACAAGTGTGTGCAAATCCTTCACCAGGAAGGGTACGCCGCGAAAGGGCCCATCGGGAAGACCGCGGGCAATATCCTTTCGAGCTTCGTCATAAAGTTCCTCAACCACCGCATTGAATCGCGGGTTGAGGCAGTTGATCCGCCTAGAGCAACGGGCGATTAGTATGCAACGCATCCTGTTGATCTGAAGTAGTTCCAGCATTCTTGCGGTGTGAACAGGCTGCAGACATGTCCGACGGCCTTCCAAAGGTCTTCATATGTTCGGGC
>NZ_JBDQQS010000021.1:0-85155 GCF_039888615.1 Hoeflea sp. CAU 1731
TCGTGTTATCCTGTGCCATGGTGGCTTCTCCTGTCGGTGGCTGATTCTTCGCAAAACCAGCTTAAGACAGTTCAGAGGCCACCAGCCTCATTCTCAAATTTGCGAAAGATTCTGTACGTTATCCAGCGTCCGGTGCAGCCTCTCGACGAAGCCGTTGGATTGTGGCCGGCGGACCCTGGTCGTTCGATGCTCGATACCCTCAAGCTGCAGGAAGAGCTCATAGGGGTGTTTGTCGGGCCGCCCGCAGAACTCCCTTCCATTATCGCTCAGTATGGTTTTGATCTCGCTGCTGTGGGCTTCGAAGAAGGGCAGAACATCCTCGTTGAGAATGTGCACGGCAGTGACAGGCAGCTTGGAAGAGTAGAGTCTGCCCCAGGCATACCGCGAGAAGGTGTCGATGACGGTCTGCAGATAGACACGTCCCACGCCCTTGAGATGTCCGACCATGAAGGTATCCACGGCTACCAGGTCACCCGTGAAGCGGGTCTCGATGTGTCTTTCGCGGAACTCGGGCGAGAAGCGTTCCAGCAGACGAACCTGCTCATCCGTCAGCCTGATGGCCTGTTTGCCGACATGCTCTTCCAGCCGCAGAAGGCGTTCATGTCTGGTCAGCAGATTGTGGCGCTGCCAAACGCCGCGCACCCCGCCGGACGAGACCTGAACGCCCTCAAGACACAAGGACTGCGCTACCCGCAGCGGACCATGCGTGGGATAATCGAGCGCGTATTGCAGAATGGCCTTCTCGACGTCTTCGCTCACCCGGTTTGGATGCGGCCCCTTCGCGCCGGGGAGACGGTCGAGCAGCCCCTGGCTGCCATAGGTCTGATAGTTGCGGCGGATCTCGTAGAACTGCTGCCGCGAATAGCCCATGATGTGGCAGGCCTTCGAGACGTTCGACAGTTCGTGGGCGAGTTGTAGAAGCGACAGCTTGCGCCGTGCTACCTTGTCTTTCGTGGTCATGGTGTGCTCCGGTTCGATAAAATTGAGGTGCAATTCAATCTTACCGCCCAGAGGCAGCATGGCCACGCCTCGCATGGCCAATCTGTCAGGTGATTACCGTATCAACACAACAAAGATTAAAAGATTACGGTGACAGTTTACTCAATCCCAAATTCCGTTCTGGCCTCCTTCATGACACGAAGCGCGCGCATGGTCATCCAGATCTAATCAATCTCATAAATCAACCCTCCCCACGCGCCGCAGACGCGGCGCCGACTGGATTCCGGCTCAAGGCCGGAATGAGGAGTGGGGGAGGTTCTGGCTTCATAACACCCACCGTATTCGCGGCTCGTGATCGCTTCGGGCCGCACGCATCCTGATATCGTCTGCCGGCTCAAGCCCGCCGTGAGGAGTGTGAGAGGTCCTGTTGCTACAAAACCTTCCATATTGCCGGACTCACGCGTCTTCGGGCTGAACGCAACAAGAAGCCGATTGGATTCCTGTGTGTCGACTTAGTGCCATATTGGATGCGGGCGGGAGATCGCTGGATTCCAGATCGCTTGAGATGGCGAGCCGGCTCAAGGCCGGAATGAGGAGTGTGGGAGAGATTCTGACGCACAACATTTTCAGGGTTTGCGGATACGCGGGAGCGGCTGACCGGACGCATGCGGCTATCGTCGGACTCTCGTCAGATGCGGCGGAAGGCCGGCGATACCGGATTGAAAAACTATAGCCTGCAGGGGAAGCAAACCGCCCCTGGCGTCGGTGTTCGGAGACAATCCTCTCCCTGCAGCCAATTGTCGTCATTATTCGTGACCAACGACTTCCTTGTCCGGTAATGTGGCAGGCGTAATAATGACCTTTTTTCGCTATTCGGATTAATGTCAGAATGGTTCAATTGGATAATTCGTTTCTTGCCTGCGCTCTTGCATCCGATGACCGCCTGGCGCTTCTCGCGCCGGAGAGACCCGCCTGCTCCCATGAAGCGTTGCGGCGCTCCTCCAGGGCGGTCTTTGACGAACTGGCGGGGCTTGGCGTTGGTCGCGGCGACGCCGTGGCGATTGTCATGCCCAACGGTCCGGAACTCGTTGCGATCCTGCTTGCCACCATGTCCGTGGCGTCGGCCGCGCCGCTCAATCCCGCCTACACGGAATCCGAACTTCGTTTTTATCTCGAGGATCTGAACGCGAAGCTGCTGATCTGCCCGGCGGCGGGGTTTGACGCCGTGCAGTTCGTCGCTTCGTCGCTTGAAATTCCTGTGATGACGGTGGATTTCGACACCGCTTCGGCCTGCGGCGTCGTATCGATGACGGCGACGGCGCATGCGGATCCGGCGACAGAAACCGCGGCGCATAACGAAGCGGACGACGTCATTTTGCTGCTGCACACATCCGGCACGACGGCAAAGCCGAAGCTTGTCGGGCTGTCGCGCAGCAACATCGAGGCGTCGATGGCCAATATCCGGTCGACCCTCGAACTAGGGCCGGAGGACACGGGTCTCTGCGTCATGCCGCTGTTTCATATTCACGGCATCGTCGCGACGGTGCTCGCTCCGCTGAGCGCGGGCGGATCGATCGTCTGCACGCCCGGCTTCAACGCCTTGCAGTTTTTCCGCTGGGCCGACGCCTTCAGGCCAAGCTGGTATTCGGCAGTGCCCACCATGCACCAGGCGATTGCAGCGCGCGCATCGCGCAACACGGAGATCGTGGAACGCCTGCAACTGCGGTTCGTTCGCTGCTCTTCCGCCGCCATGCCGATCGTGACGCTGGAAGCGCTGGAACAGATTTTCCGCTGTCCGGTCATCGAAGCCTACGGCATGACGGAAGCCGCCCACCAGATTACCAGCAACCAGCTGCCGCCCGGCGCCCGGAAACCGGGCAGCGTTGGATGGCCTGCGACCACCCGTGTCGCCATCATGGATGAAGCGGGGCGTATTCTCGACGCCGACGAGACGGGAGAGATCGTCATTGCGGGCGAGAATATTCACGCCGGCTATATCGATGCGCCGGAAGCCAACAGAACGGCATTCGCCGATGGCTGGTTTCGAACCGGCGACCAGGGACGCCTCGACGAGGACGGCTGCCTGACGATCACCGGCCGCCTCAAGGAAATCATCAATCGCGGCGGCGAAAAGATCGCGCCCCTCGAACTCGACAACATCCTGTTGCGACATCCAGACATTGTCGAGGCGATCGCCTTTGCAGCGCCGCATGATCGACTGGGCGAGGACATCGCTGCGGCGATCGTCCGCCTGGAAAATTCGCGGCTCGGCGAAGATGAGGTGCGCGACTATCTGGCCGACAAGGTTGCCGCCTTCAAGATTCCTGGAACCATCCTGTTCGTCGATGAAATTCCGAAAGGCGCAACCGGAAAAATTCAGCGCCTGAACCTTGCGAAGCAGATGGGATTAAGCGAATAGCAGTATCGCAGCCTCAATGAGCGCCACGTTCAATTATTCCGATCGTTACTTCCGTTTGTTGCTGGTTGTTCGATAGCAACACACACTATTTATTCGGGCAGTTTCTCCAGATTCTGTTGCTATTTGCCACACCGGCCAGTAACCGAAACCTCTCTGCAAGACAAAGCGGCTTGTATACCAAGATCGAGAAGTTTCAGGATCCAGGCGATGGCTCGCAAGCTGGTGGAATCGGTAAAGAACGCTGTCGCCGGCAAAAACAGCCCCGTGCGCAAGACCGTCCGCTATGTCCGCAAGGACTGGCGCCGGACCGCAGGCAAGATCCGCAGACGCTATATCAACTATGACGCCGTTGTGGGCATTACCGGAAGCGCCGGAAAGTCGACCACGGCGCGCCTCGTCGGCGCGATCCTGCAGACGCAGGCTCCCACGCGAACGGCTTTCGGGGTAAACACCTATCTCGGCATCGTCAAGCGCTTCACCAAGGCCCGTCGCGGTGAGAAATACTGGGTTCAGGAACTGAGCGGTCATGAACGAACCGATCTTCTGAAACAGATCAGGTTTGTGAGACCAACAATCGGCATCGTGACCACCATCGGCCTGGATCACATCTCGACCCATCGCAACCAGGACGAGATCGCCGATGTGAAGGCGCAGCTCGTCGAATTGCTCGATCCGGGACACATCGCCATTCTGAATGCGGATGACGAACGGATCATCGCCATGGCGACACGAACCAAAGCCCGCGTTTTGAGCTACGGGACGTCGGAATCCGCGGATGTGCGGATGGTGTCCGCGCAAAGCGGTTTGCCGCGTCGACTGAGCCTGACGGTGAAGGCCGGCGAACAGACGATCGACATCCAGACACAGTTTCCCGGGGATCGCTGGATCACCTGCATCCTGGCGGCCATCGCCTGCGGCCACGCCATGGGCGTTCCGCTGGACGCGTGCGCCAAGGCGATCTCAGGCGTAGAGCCGGAGATATACAAGGACTCCGTTCACGAGAAGAACGGCGTGACCGTCGTCCTCGACACGTTCAAGGCTCCCAACTGGAGCATCCCCACAAGCATGGAAATCGTGAAGGCTGCGGCGTCTGCGCACAAGATCGCCGTGATCGGCACCATATCCGACTACCAGGGGACGGCGCGGACGCGGTATCGCAGGGCGGCGGAAGCCGCGCTGGACGCCGCCGACGAGGTGATATTCTACGGACCCCAGAGCGACAGGATCAGGCGCCTGTTGCCGCAGCATCCGGGTCGCCTTTTCGCCATCACCGAATTCGAGGATCTGCGCAGCCATCTTGAGAGCCGCCTCAGGCGCGGATCGATGCTTTACATCAAAGCCTCCGGCGCCGATCACCTTGAGCGCATCTGGCACGCTTTCGACAGCCCGATCTCGTGCGGACTGACCAAGTGCAAGCAGCTTTACACCTGCATTGAATGCAAACGCCTGCGCGCGAAGCGAAAGCCGGCGATGATTACGCTCGAAGCGCCGCAAGCGCGGGCGATGTAGCGGCGTTTGGGCCCTTCGTTATCTGCACGCGCTGATCTCGCCCTGGCCCTCGAGGCAGGTCTTGACCGCCGGCAGCGCGAGGACGCCGTCGTGGCAGCGTTTCACTGCGGGCGACGCCGACAGCAATGCGTCGACCGGCTGATACCAGGTGACGAGCATGGTCATGAAGATGTCGAGAATCGTGGGTTCGTCGCCGACGAAGTACGGGCCGTTCTTCGACAGGTGGTTTTCCACGAGCGCCCAGCGGTCCTTTAGATCACTGGTCGCCTGCGCGTTGACGGAGGCCTTGAGCGCCGGGTCCTGCACATAGCGCTCCGGATAGTAATACCGCTTGTAGGCTTCCTGGACGGACGTCGCGAGATACATCAGCCACCGCAGGAATTCGGGACGGTCCGGGTGACCGGGCGCGGGCGACAGGTTTGACTGCGGATGCAGGTCGGCGAGATAAAGGCAGATCGCCGCCGCCTCCGTCATGATCCTTCCGTCCGGCAAACGCAGGGCGGGCACCCTGCCCGCCGGATTGACCGCCAGATAGTCCTGCGTGCGGTGCATGCCCTTCGCAATGTCCGTTTCGACAAGCCTGTAGGGCAGTTGCAGCGTCTCCAGCACGATATGCGGGGCGAGGCAGGCCGTTCCCGAAGAATAGTAGAGTTCGTACAACGGCCTGCTATCCTCAGTGATTGTCCCGCGGCACGCCTTTGGATGCTATCTTCTGGTATTTGACGGCGGGTTTGAGAACCATGCCGTCGGAAAGCTGGTCGACGAAGGCGCGCTGCAGCTCCTGCCAGGGCGTCTGGGACTCCGGATACTTGTAGCCGCCTTCCGCCTCCAGCGCGGCGCGGCGTGCGGCGATCTCGGCGTCGTCCACGAGAATGTCCGCCTCGCCCTTTCGCAGATCGATGCGCACGCGGTCGCCGGTCTTCAGCAGCGCGAGATTGCCGCCGGCGGCGGCTTCAGGCGAGGCGTTGAGGATCGAGGGCGAACCGGAGGTGCCCGACTGGCGACCGTCGCCGATGCAGGGCAGTTCCGTTATGCCCTTCTTGATGAGATAGTCGGGCGCGCGCATGTTGACGACCTCGGCCGCGCCCGGATAGCCGATCGGCCCCGTGCCGCGAATGAAGAGCAGGCAGCGCTCGTCGATCTCCAGCGCCGGGTCGTCGATCCGGTGGTGATAGTCTTCCGGCCCGTCGAAGACGATCGCCCTTCCCTCAAACGCGTCGGGGTCCTGCGGGTCCGACAGGTAGCGCTTGCGGAAATCGTCCGAGATCACGCTGAGCTTCATGATCGCGGAATCGAAGATGTTGCCGCGCATGACCTTGAAGCCGGCCTTTTTCGTCAGGGCCGTGTCGAAGTCGCGGATGACGTCGGTATTGGCGATCTTCGCCTCGCGGCAATTGTCGCCCATGGGCTTGCCGTTTGCGGTGACGGCGCCTTCGTTGATCAGGCCGTGCTTCATGAGTTCGGCGACAACGGCGCGCACGCCGCCGGCGCGGTGAAAATCCTCGCTGAGATATTTTCCGGCCGGCTGCAGGTTGACCAGCAGCGGCACGTCGAGGCCGTGCGTCTCCCAGTCGGCGAGGTTCAGATCGACGCCGATGTGCCGGGCGATGGCGTTGATGTGGATCGGCGCATTGGTGGAGCCGCCGATCGCCGAATTGACGACGATGACGTTCTCGAAGGCCTCGCGCGTCATGATATCGGACGGCTTCAGGTCCTCATGCACCATCTCGACGATGCGCTTGCCCGTGCGGTAGGCTATCTGGCCGCGCTCCCGGTAGGGCGCGGGAATGGACGCGCAGCCCGGCAGCGACATGCCCAGCGCCTCGGCCAGCGAGTTCATGGTGGAGGCCGTGCCCATCGTGTTGCAATAACCGGCTGACGGCGCGGATTCGGCCACCATGCCGATGAACTCTTCGTCGTCGATGGTTCCCGCAGAAAGCAGCTTGCGCGCTTCCCAGACGATGGTGCCCGACCCGCAGCGGTCGCCGTTGAACCAGCCGTTGAGCATCGGCCCGCCGGACAGGACAATCGCCGGGATGTCCACGGTGGCGGCCGCCATCAGGCAGGCCGGCGTGGTCTTGTCGCAGCCGGTTGTCAGCACCACGCCGTCGATCGGGTAGCCGTAGAGGAGTTCGACGAGCCCGAGATAGGCGAGATTGCGGTCGAGCGAGGCAGTCGGTCGCTTGCCGGTCTCCTGGATCGGATGAACCGGAAACTCGATGGCGATGCCGCCGGCCTCTCGGATCCCCTCGCGCACGCGCTTGGCGAGCTCCAGATGCGGACGATTGCAGGGGGAAAGATCGGAGCCGGTCTGGGCGATGCCGATGATCGGCCTGCCGCTGCGAAGTTCTTCCGGCGTCAGCCCGAAATTGAGATAGCGCTCTAGATAAATCGCCGTCATGCCCGGATTGTCCGGGTTGTCGAACCATTCCTGGGAACGCAGCCTTGCGCCGTTTTTGCTGGGTGTATCCGCCATATCTCAATGCCTGTCGTTTGTGTGGACACCTTCCATAGCAGGCAACTTGCGTCCGGTCCATTTTCCCGGAATTCAATGGCCCCTACTCGTGCTTGAGCACCAGCTTCTCGACCCCGACAACGATAAGGAAGAGGACGATCGACAGGCAGGAGGACAGCACGATCGCGGCGTAGAGCCGGTCGGACTGATAGTTGAAGGACGCCTGGATGATCAGCGCGCCGAGCCCCTTGTCCGAACCGATCCACTCGCCGACGATGGCGCCGATGACGGCGGTCGCCGTGGCGATCCTGAGCGAGGAAAACAGCATCGGCAGGGATCTCGGCAACCGCAGGCGCCAGAAATCGTCCCAGGGCGTGGCCGACAGGATATGCAGCAGTTCGCGCTCGTTAGACGAGGCCGAATCAAGCCCGCGGATCATGTTGACGAGCGTCGGGAAGAAGCAGATGACGGCGGCGACGATGATCTTGGGCGTGAGCCCCAGCCCGAAGATGAGAATGATGATCGGCGAGAGCGCCAGCACGGGGATCGTGTTGAAGAAGAGCACCACCGGGAAATAGGCGGCCCGGATCGGCGCGCTGTAGACGAAAACGACCGCCATCAGAACCGCCGCCAGATTGCCGATCAGGAAGCCCGAGACGGCCTCGACGACCGTCGTCCACACATTGTCGGCAAGCAGCGGCCACTGGTTCGCAAGCACGCTGGCGATGCCGGTCGGCGTCGGCAGGATGTAGGGCGGGATACCGGCGATCGGCACCAGGAACTGCCATGCGAGAATAATCGAGAGCGGACCAAACACGGGAGCTATGACCGAGCGAAGAAGACCGTTCACGAGACCTGCTCCAGCGTCTTACGCAATTCCGACATGAGGTTGACGATGGCCGGATCTTCCCTCGTGCAGCGATTGTCCGGCGTCTTTTCACCCTTGAGGTCGCGCAGCGCCATGACGCGGCCGGGATTTGCGCCGAGCACCATCACCCGCTGGCCGAGATAGACCGCTTCCATGATGGAGTGGGTGACGAAAAGGATCGTCGTGCCGGTGCGCCTCCAGACCTCCAGAAGTTCGTCGTTGAGCCGGTCGCGGGTGATTTCGTCGAGCGCGCCGAACGGTTCGTCCATGAGCAGGATGCGCGGCTCGCTGAAGAGCGCCCGCGCGATCGCCACGCGCTGGCGCTGGCCGCCGGACAGCTGTTTCGGATAGCGCTTTTCAAGCCCGGCTATCCCCAGCATCTCCAGGAGATCTTTCACGCGCTTGCGGTCGCTGTCGCGCACGCCGGTGCGGCCGCGCCCCACTTGCACGGGCAGTTCAATGTTCGCTTCGACAGTTCGCCAGGGAAGAAGCGTCGACTCCTGGAAGACGAAACCCACCTGGCGCCGGCTGCGGATGACGGACGGATCTTCGCCCAGCACGCTGATATCGCCGGCAAGCGGCTCCAGCAGATCGGCGACGACCCTGAGCAATGTCGACTTTCCGCATCCGGAAGGCCCGAGAATGGTGAGGAATTCGCCGTCTGCAATCGACAGGTCGACGCCCGAAAGGACGGTCAAATCGCCTTTCGGGCTTCGATAGCCGATGTTCAGCGCCTTTGTCTGGATCGCATTCACGGAGATGCGATCAGCCGATCTTGGGACGCACGTCTGCGGTCATTTCGAGGATCTTCGTTGTATAGACGTCCTCGAGCTTCGGCCGGCCGTTCGGATACTGGCCAATCCGGTCGTAGAGGGAGAGCTGCTCCTCGAGCGAGGCCGGATCGAAGGTGGCCCAGCCGTTTTCGGCCGTCGCGGCGTCGAAGCTCAACTCGATGATCTTGTCGATGGTCTTCATTTCCCATTCGAGGCTCAGCGCCGGATAGGCTTCGACCATCTGCTTGACGGCTTCCTGCGGGTTCTCGTAAGTCCAGCCCCAGCCTTTGGCTGCAGCGCCAATATAGCCGGCCAAAACATCGGCGTTCTCCTCGATCGCGTCGTCCGTCGCGAAATAGACGTTGGCGTAGGATGGCAGACCCAGGTCGCTCGCCATCAGGTCGATGCGGTCTTCGCCGATGATGCTGAGGGCTTCCGTGTTGGTGATCCATCCTCCGATGGCGTCCACGTCGCCGCGGATAAGCGGCGCCTTGTCGAAACCGACATTGACCGCAGTCACGGTAGACGGATCGATGCCGTTCTTCACTGTGATCGCGTCGAGCAGGAAGCGCGCGGTCGGCTGGATGCCGATCTTCAAGCCCGGCAGGTCGTCGATCGAGCGCAGCGGCTTCTTCGGCAGCGAGGCGAAGGCATAGGGCCCGGTGCGAAAACCGCAGGCGAGAATCTTCACCGGCACGCCGCTGGCGCGCGCATTGAAGAGCTGCGGCGTCTCGGAAAACTGCCCGAGGGCGGCGGCGCCCGATATGACCGGAGGCACGGTCGCCGAGTTCGGCCCGCCAGGGCTGAATTCAACCTCGAAGCCGGCTTCTTCGAAAAATCCGTGCTTCAGCGCCATGACATCGCCGATCTGTCCGTTGGACATCAGCCAGTCGAATTTGACCACGATTTTGGTCTTGTCCGCAGCGCGCGCAGGCGCAACGAGGCTCATGCCCGGCCCGACGGCGAGAACGCCGAAGCCGAGACCGGCGGATTTCAGGAAATGTCTTCTGTCGATGCCGTTCTGTCTTGTCATTTTGATTCCCCTTTTACAGATAGAGTGCTGTTTTTATTGATATGTTTCGTGATATGAGTCCGGCCCGCCCTCAAGCCAGGCATAGAGTTCCCAGAGCATCCCGTCGGGATCGGTGAAGTAGGCGCAGCGCGCGTTCCATTCGTAATCTTCCGGCGGCCGCTGGAACTTCACGCCCTTGGCGGCGAGGTCCTCGTACATCGCGTCGATGTCTTCCGGCTTGTCGAGGTTCATGGCGATGCAGCCTTTCAGGGCGCCTTCCGGCGCGCGCAGCTTGCTGACCCCGGTGTGCTTGTGAATATGGTCGAGCTCCCAGGCTGCCAAGATCACGTTCTTCGCCTCGAAATCGGCGAAGCCTTCCGCCTTGCGGCGCAGTCGGAAGCCCATCACGTCCGTGTAGAAGGCGACTGAGCGCTCGACATCCTCGACGAGGACACAGACGTCCGTGATGATCTTTTTCGGCTGGCTCATGACTCAGCGTTCCCTTTTCCGGTTTTGTCCTGTTCGTTCCTGATGATGATCCCGATCCGGCGTCCGGCTTCGGTGATATGATGCACCATAGCGACGCGGGCGGCCTCGGGATCGCCGGCGACCAGCGCATCAAGGATGACAACATGCTCCCCGACATTGACCTCAACGAGTTGCTCGATCTGATTTGCGTAGCGCGCCATGTGGATCGAACGCCGGATCTGGTCGCAGATGAAGCACACGAAGGTGTGGATGTAGGAGTTGCCCGTGGCTTTCGCGATTGTCCGGTGAAAGAGGAGATCGGCCTCGATGCTGCCCTCGGACCATTTCTCGTCGCCGCGCATGTCTTCCAACGCCGCCGAAATTTCGGCAAGGTCCTCGTCAGTGCGGCGCATGGCGGCGAGTCGCGCGGCCTCGCCCTCAAGCAGCGCCCTCAGTTCAAACAGGCCTTCCATGCCCTCGATATTCTCAAGATCCGTCGGGTCAAGCCGGATGGCGAGCCTTTCCTCCGGCTCCATCACGAAAGCCCCGGCCCCCTGACGCGCCCGCACCAGGCCATCGGCCCGCAACTGCGAGATCGCCTCACGCACCACGTTGCGGCTGATGCCGAGAGATTCCGCAATCTGGTGTTCCGTCGGCAGGCGGTCGCCGGGTTTCAGGCGCCCGGAACTGATTTCCTGGCTCAGAATGCTGGCCACGCGGCTTGGAAGCGGCTGCGTCGGCGAAAGCTTTTGCGATAATTGCCGGAAATCATCCGTCACGTGCGCATTCCCCTGGCATTGCCGTGTCGACAGCCGGTTTGGCGCCGACTGCCGATCGCGTTCAGTGCGGATTCGTTAACACAAGCAAATTTGTCCTACAACCCTATAATCGGATGTTTGAACAATAGGATCTGTTGTCCGGCTTGCGAATGCGTTTGACGGAACCACCTGAAATTCCAATAGTCGCGACCGTTCATCCAGGAGTTTGATCGAATGGAATTGCAGTCCCCTCCCCATGACGATTCGGGCCTTGGTCTCGAATGGATCAGGCATACTCATCCAGTTTCAGAGCACTTTGCCCGCGCCATCCGCCTGGATGACCTGACCGGGAAATCCGTATCGTGCTGGATGCATCTGTTGCCCGACACGATCCTCTCGCTCATGCCGCTCGTCGAAGCAGGCGCGAGGGTGCGCATCGGCGCCTGCAATCCCGACAGCACCGACCAACGGGTCGTTGACTATCTGACCGCACGCGGCGTCGAGGTCTATCCCGGAGGCTCGCCTTCGTCCGCCGAGTATCAGGACACACTGAAGCGATTTGTATCCGGGCCGACCGACGCAATATGCGATATGGGCGGCGAATTGATCGAGGCGGCGACACTGGCGGGTACGACCGTTTCCGGCGCGCTGGAGGCTACGACCACCGGTCTCCATCGTCTCGCAGAGATCATGCCGCCCTTCCCCGTATTCAACTGGAACGACATCCGCATCAAGGACGCGCTGCACAATCGCTATCACGTCGGCGATTCAACATGGCCGGCCTTCAGTGCGATGACCGGAATGACGTTGTTCGGCCGGAGCGTGCTCGTCATCGGTTTCGGTCCCGTCGGGCGCGGCGTCGCCGAGAGGGCAAGGCAGATGGGCGCCGTCGTCCGTGTCTGCGATCTCGATCCGGTGCGCAGTCTGGAGGCGCAGCATTTCGGCTGCGAGGCGGTTGGGCTTGAAGAAGGCCTGTCCCGGTCCTCCATTGTCGTGACCTCGACCGGTCGGGACGGCGTGCTCGGCACGGACATGCTGTCGAAAGTTCGGGACGGCGCGATCCTCTTCAACGTCGGTCACAGCAACCGCGAAATCGACGTCGACTGGCTCGATCGCCATCCGAAAGATCAGATGATCGACCACATCGAACGCTATGACGTCGCCGGTCGGCGGTTCTATTTGCTCAACCGTGGAAGCATGATCAATCTGGCCGCGACCGGCGGACTGGGCAGTTCCGACACGTTCGATCCGTTCGCCGCCATCATGTTGCGGGGCTTGCACTGGATACTGACGGGCGGCGCCGACGACAACCCGGCCGGCGTTCAGGACTATCCCGCCGAACTGGAAGATGAAATCGCCGTGCAGACGATGCGCAATCGTTGACCGGCGTCAGCCGATCCGGCGGGCCTTTTCGTACGCCGCGTCGAGGCCCTTGGCGATGCACATGTCCAGATCGGTGTCCTGCATCGCCAGAAGGCCGGCGGCGGTCGTGCCGGCATAGTCGATCATTTCCGTCACATGATCCGCCGGCGACATGGGACCGTCCGCCATCATTGCGCCCGCGGCGTGAAACAGTTGCCGAACGGCCCGCTCGGCCGTCTTCGGATCGACGCCTCTTTCAACCGAGTAATCGACCATGCTCGCCGCAAATTGCGCGACGAAGCCGGGCACAGGTCCGGTGACGGCGGTGAACAGATCTATCTGATCCTCGTTCGGGACTTCGTCCGTGGCGCCGACCGCCCCAAACACCGTACAGGCAAGGGACTTGTCGGCGTCCGTGGCCGCATGCGACGCGCACCAGGGCGAAAAGGCCAGCCGCAGGGAAGCGGCCGGGCTGGACATGGCGCGAATGACGCGGTCGGTCCCGGTTTGGTCGATAATGCGCTGAATGGAGACGCCCGCCATTACCGATGAAATGAGGGAATTTCCTGCTTCAAAACGGACGTCGGCGAAATTTGCCGGCGGAACCGACAGGAGTATGAAGTCGGATGCGTCCGCCAGCGCCTGGCTGTCGGTAAACGATCTGACGCCGCCATGCCCGAGTTCGGGCAGCTTGCCGGATCGGCTCGATATCCCAAGCTGATCCGGTTGAATAAGGCCGGAATCGAGCAATCCCCTGGCGATCGCGCCGCCCAGCATGCCGTTTCCGCCGATTATTCCGACCGTGAACTCCGCTTTTGTCATAGCCGTTTTCCCTTGCTGTCCTTGCAAGGAGTAACATGGATACCGGAATATCAGGTCCGAATTTCCTGAAGGTGACGCGCCATGAAGGCCTCCACTGCGGCGATCTCTTCTTCGCTCATGCGAATACCCAGCTTGGTGCGCCGGAAGAGCGCGTCCTGCGCGTTTCTCGCCCACTCGTTTTCAATCAGATAACGAAGCTCGGCCTCGTAAAGCCCGTGACCGAAATCCTGGCCGAGATCGGCGAGGCTCGCGCAACCCGCCAGTACGTGGTCGGCGTCCGTGCCGTAGAAGCGCACGAGGCGAGCGATCACCGGCTTTTCGACGAAGGGAAAACGTTGCGCGGTTTTTCCGACCAGATCGTCGTATCCGTCGACCGGAAAATCACCGCCTGGAAGCGGCGCCTTGCAGGTCCAGGCCTTGCCGCGTTTGCCGAGTGTGTGCTCCACCTCCTGGACGACGGATTCCGAGAGGCGGCGAAAGGTTGTTATCTTGCCGCCGAAGATGTTGATCAGTTTGCCGTCGCCCAGCTTCGGGTCACGGCGAACGACATAGTCCCGCGTCGCCGACTGTGCGGACGACGCGCCGTCGTCATAGAGCGGGCGCACGCCGGAATAGGTCCAAACAACGTCTTCGGCGCGCACAGGCTCCTCGAAATATTCGCTCGCCATACGGCACAGATACGCGGTTTCGCTTTCCGTGATTTCGGGTCGCACGTTCATTCCCGAATGATCGGCGTCCGTGGTTCCGATCAGCGTGAAATCGTCCTGGAAGGGAATTGCGAAAATGATGCGTCCATCTGCGTTCTGGAAGAAATAGCAGCGGTCATGGTCGTATTTGCGTGGCACCACGATATGGCTGCCGCGCACAAGTCGAACATTGTGCGCGTCGTTGCGTCCAAAGACGGATTTCAGCACGTCGTCCACCCAGGGACCGGAGGCGTTGATGATCATGGAAGCGGTGATCGTGCGCACGGCGCCGTGTTCGGTGTCGGACAGCGTGACCGTCCACCGGCCGTCGGCGAATTTCGCGCGGGTGACCCGGTTGTGCGGATTGATTTCCGCCCCCAGCCGCTGCGCGTCGCGCAAATTCAGAATCACCAGCCGGGAATCCTCGACCCAGCCATCGGAATACTCGAACGCCTTGCGGAATTCCGGTTTCAGCGGCTTGCCGGCCTCGTCCGTCGCAAGATCCAGCGCGCGCGTCGGCGGCAGAATGCGGCCTCCGCCCAGATTGTCGTACAGAAACAGGCCGAGCCGGATGAGCCAGTTCGGCCGGCGACCCTTCATCCACGGCATGACAACCGACAGGAGACGCGATGTCGGCGTTTCGCTGTCGAACCGCATATCGTCGTGACAGGGCAGAACGAAGCGCATCGGCCAGCTGATATGCGGCATCGCTGCAAGAAGATTTTCCCGCTCGATCAGCGCTTCGCGCACCAGCCTCAACTCGAAATATTCGAGATAACGCAGGCCGCCGTGGAGCAGCTTGGTCGACGCGGACGACGTCCCGCCTCCGAAATCTCCGGCTTCGCACAGGCAGACCGAAAAGCCGCGACCCGCGGCGTCGCGCGCAATGCCCGCGCCATTGACCCCGCCGCCGATGATCAGCAGGTCGAAATCCGATTGCGGCTGCGCGCCGGCGGCGTCCGTGGCTTGCTCCATCATCCGTAGACCAGTTCCGACTGTGCCGGCTCCGCCACTTTCACCGAGACGCCTGCGACCTTGCACAACTCGGCGATTTCGTCCGGCGGCGGCGCGTCGGTGACGAAATAGTCCATATCCGAGATATGACCGATCTGGACTGGCGCCCGGCGCTCGAACTTGGTCGCGTCTGCGACCAGGATCTTCTTGCGCGCCTGGGCGAGGATCGCCTGGGCGACGCGAACCTCGCGATAGTCGAAATCGAGAAGCGCGCCTTCCTCGTCAATCGCCGAGGCGCCGATGATCGCATAATCCACCTTGAACTGGCGGATCAGATCGATGGCTGCCGCGCCGACGATGCCGCGATCGCTCTTGCGGACCATGCCGCCGGAAATCACCAGTTCCACGCCGGGCGCTTCCGAAAGGATCATCGCCACATTCAGGTTGTTGGTGATGACCATCAGCCCGTCATGACGGGTCAGTGCGCTGGCCACAGCTTCCGTGGTGGTTCCGATATTGAGGATAAGCGAAGCATTGTCGGGGATCAGTTCGGCGACTTTTTCGCCGATCCGAACCTTGCCCCCGGCGGCGATTTCCCGTCGCGACAGGTAGGCGAGGTTGACCGTGTTGGACGGGAAAACGGCGCCGCCATGCACGCGATGGAGAATCTCTCTATCACACAAGTCATTGAGATCCTTGCGAATTGTCTGCGGCGTCACGTCAAACCGGGTCGCCAGAGAATCCACCGTCACCCGGCCTTCGCGCCGGGCTGTCTCGAGAATATCCATTTGTCGGGGTGGTAGTAACGGCTGCATTGTATCTCCTGAGCGACTTTCGGATAATTGCGATATTTTTCGATAATTTCAATAACAGAGTCTATTGACTTTCGTTAATTTTCGCATTTTGGTTGCGTTTGGATGTTTGACGGTTGCGGACGCCCGCGCCGAAAGGTCCAGTTTTAGGGAGGAGCACTTATGAGAAAGTTTCTCATGGCCTCGGCGGCTGCCGTGGCCTTAAACTATTGGGCGTTGCCCGCGCAAGCCGACATGGCCGCTGCGGAAAAATGGGTCAATGACGAATTCCAGCCTTCGGTCCTGTCTGTGGACGAGCAGATGGCCGAAATGGAATGGTTCATGAAAGCGGCCGAACCCTTCGCCGGCATGGAAATCAACGTTTTGTCGGAGGGCATTCCTACTCACGACTACGAATCCAAGGTCCTGACCAAGGCCTTTGAGGAAATCACAGGCATCAAGGTCAACCACCAGATCCTCGGCGAAGGCGAAGTGGTGCAGGCCGTGCAGACGCAGATGCAGACCGGTCGCAACCTCTACGACGCCTACGTCAACGACTCCGATCTGATCGGCACGCATTCCAGGTTGCAACTGGCCGTCAACCTGTCCGACTGGATGATCGGCGACGGCAAGGACGTCACCAATCCCGGCCTCGATCTCGAGGATTTCATGGGCATCAGCTTCACGACCGGCCCGGACGGCGATCTCTACCAGTTGCCCGACCAGCAGTTCGCCAACCTATACTGGTTCCGCAAGGACTGGTTCGACCGGCAGGATCTGAAGGACCAGTTCAAGGCGAAATACGGCTACGATCTCGGCGTTCCGGTCAACTGGTCCGCCTATGAGGACATCGCCGAATTCTTCTCCGAGGACGTCAAGGAAGTCGACGGCGTCACCATCTACGGCCACATGGACTACGGCAAGCGCGCGCCCGACCTCGGCTGGCGCATGACCGACGCCTGGCTGTCGATGGCGGGAACGGGAAGCAAGGGCGAGCCGAACGGCGTGCCGATCGACGAATGGGGCATCCGCATGGAAGCCGGATCCTGCAACCCGCAGGGCGCGAGCGTGTCGCGCGGCGGCGAAACCAACGGCCCCGCCTCCGTCTACGCCATCAGGAAATGGGACGAGTGGCTCCGCAAATACGCGCCTCCCGGCGCCGCGGATTACGACTTCTACCAGTCGCTCCCGGCTCTGGCGCAGGGCAACGTCGCCCAGCAGATCTTCTGGTACACGGCGTTCACGGCCGACATGGTCGCTCCGAAAAGCGACGGCAACAACACGGTGGACGACGACGGAAATCCGCTGTGGCGCATGGCCCCCTCGCCGCATGGTCCCTACTGGAAAGAAGGACAGAAGGTCGGCTACCAGGACGTGGGTTCATGGACGATCCTGAAATCCACGCCGACCGATCGCGCCAAGGCGGCCTGGCTCTACGCTCAGTTCGTCGTCTCCAAGACGGTGGACACCAAGAAGTCGCATGTGGGCCTGACCTTCATCCGCGATTCCACGGTTCGCGGACCGAGCTTCACCGAGCGCGCTCCGAAGCTGGGCGGGTTGGTCGAGTTCTACCGCTCTCCTGACCGGGTGCGCTGGTCGCCGACCGGCATCAACGTGCCTGACTATCCGAAACTCGCCCAGATCTGGTGGCAGCAGATCGGCGACGTGAACTCCGGCGCCTTCACGCCGCAGGAAGCCATGGACCGTCTCGCCGAGGAAATGGACATCACCATGGCCCGCATGCAGCGCGCCGACGAGCAGGGCAACGTCTATGGCGGCTGCGGACCGCGGCTCAACGAGCCGAAGGATCCGTCCGAATGGCTCGGCAAGCCGGATGGCCCGAAGGCCAAGCTGGAGAACGAGAAGCCGCAGGGCGAAACAGTCAGCTACGACGAGCTCGTCGAACGCTGGAAAGAGCAGTAGTTACCCCTCATCCGGTAATTGCGCGCACGGGTCCGGCGTCTCCTCCCTTTGGATCGCGCCGGGCCCGCATTTTGCAGAGGATCATTCTGGTGCGGAAGCGTTGGATGCGAGGCGTGTATGACGCTTGAGTTGCGAAACGTATCGAAACGGGTCGCCGGCGAGGACTGGATCTACCCGATCGATCTCGTCCTGGAGAGCGGTCGCTTCAACATGCTGCTCGGCACCACGCTCGCCGGCAAGACCACCCTCATGCATCTGATGGCCGGACTGGAAAAGCCGACGGAGGGCGAGATCTGGTTCAAGGGCGCCGACGTGACCGGCGTGCCGGTGCAGGCCCGCAACGTCTCGATGGTCTACCAGCAATTCATCAATTATCCGAACATGAGCGTTTTCGACAATATCGCCTCGCCGCTCAGGGTCGCCCGCGAAAGCCGCGACGAGGTCAAGCGGCGCGTGGGCGAGATGGCGGAACTGCTGAGAATCTCGGCGATGCTCGATCGCCGTCCGTCGGAACTCTCGGGCGGTCAGCAGCAGCGCACCGCCATGGCCAGGGCGCTCGTCAAGGATTCCGAACTGATCCTGCTCGACGAACCGCTCGCCAATCTCG
Organism: Hoeflea sp. CAU 1731; assembly: GCF_039888615.1. NCBI lineage: Bacteria > Pseudomonadati > Pseudomonadota > Alphaproteobacteria > Hyphomicrobiales > Rhizobiaceae > Hoeflea > Hoeflea sp. CAU 1731. The sequence goes on from NZ_JBDQQS010000021.1 coordinate 18,347, forward strand.
ATTTCAAGCTGCGCGAGGAACTGCGCGACGAGCTGCCGAGGATCTTCGCCAACCGCGACTGCGTGATCGTCTATGCGACCACGGAGCCCTCGGAAGCCCTGCTGCTCGGCGGGTTCACCGCAGCGCTCGACAAGGGCCGCCTCGTCGATTCGGGGCCAACTGGCTCGATCTATCGCCATCCGGCCAACATCACCAGCGCCAGGGTGTTCTCGGAACCGCCGATGAACACGGCCAGGGTGACGAAGAGCGGCGAGCGCGTGACCTGGACGGATGGGGTTAACTGGCCGGTGAGCAGCGACTTGCCCGACGGGGATTACACGTTCGGCATCCGTCCGCACTACGTCCTGCCCTTCCGCAAGACCGAAAACGCCGTGCCGATCGAAGGACAGATCGTCGTCGCCGAACTGAGCGGATCGGAGAGCATGATCCATTTCGAAGCCTTCGGGAACGACTGGGTTTCGCTCTCTCACGGCGTCCACCCGTTCGAAACAGGCGCGACAGCGACGCTTTACGCCGAACCCGAACACGGCATGTATTTCGACGCTGACGGCCGGCTCGTCGGCGCAACCGGGCTGGCGGGCTGAGATCATGGCGCGCATCCGACTTGCCAACCTGGCCCACAGCTACCGGCCCGACCCCGTGTCGGACGCCGACTGGGCGCTGAAGGAACTCAATCTTGAATGGGACGACGGCGGCGCCTACGCCCTTCTCGGTCCATCGGGATGCGGCAAAACCACCCTCCTCAACATCATTTCGGGATTGCTGACGCCGACGCATGGCAGCGTGCTTTTCGGCGACGAGGATGTGACGCAATTGCCGACCGAAAAAAGGCATATCGCGCAGGTCTTCCAGTTTCCCGTCGTCTACGACACGATGACGGTCTACGACAATCTGGCCTTCCCGCTGCGCAACCGCCGTGTCGACGAGGCGACGGTGCGCGCAAAGGTCGCCGAGATCGCCGAGATGACAGATCTGACCTCGATGCTGGACCGGCGCGCCTCGGGCCTGACGGCGGACGGCAAGCAGAAGATATCGCTGGGGCGCGGCCTCGTGCGCACCGACGTCAACGCGATCCTGTTCGACGAGCCGCTGACAGTCATCGATCCGCATCTGAAATTCCAGCTGCGCTCCAAGCTGAAGGAGCTGCACAATCGCATCGCGAACACGATGATCTACGTGACGCACGACCAGACGGAAGCGCTGACCTTCGCAGACAAGGTGGTCGTCATGAATGTCGGCGAGGTGGTGCAGATCGGCACACCGGAGGAACTGTTCGAAACGCCGCAGCACGTCTTCGTGGGGCACTTCATCGGCTCGCCCGGAATGAACGTCATCCCGTGCGACGTGAAGAACGGCGCCGCCTTTATCGACGGCGTGCGCGTTGCGACCGCCAACGCGGCCGACGCGGCGGTCACGAATGGCGAACTCGGCGTGCGGCCGGAATTCGTCACGTTCTCGGATGACGGCCTGGAGGCGAAAGTGGTCAAGGTGTCGGACGCCGGGCGGTTCTCGATCGTCGAGACGGTGTGTCATGGCAAACCTGTCAAGCTGGTGGCGCCGGAAGGCGCGCCCATCCCCTCGGAAACGACCAGGCTGGCCTTCAAGCCAGACAACACACGCATCTATGTCGACGGTTGGCTCGCCGGCGCAAGGGGGGCGGCATGAACAAGACCGTCAATCACAAGGCGTGGTTCTTCGTCCTTCCGGTGCTGCTGCTGGTGGCCTTCAACGCCATCGTTCCGCTGATCACCGTCGTCAATTACTCGGTCCAGGAGACCTTCGGCGACAACGTCTTCTTCTGGTCGGGCATCACGTGGTTCGAGGATGTGCTGCAATCGCCGCGTTTCCATGCGGCGCTCGGACGGCAACTGGCCTTCACCTTCACGATCCTCGTGATCGAGGTTCCGCTGGGCGTGGCGATTGCGCTCGCCATGCCGCGCAAGGGGATTTGGGTTTCGGTCTGTCTCGTGCTGATGGCGATGCCGCTGCTGATCCCCTGGAACGTCGTCGGCGCAATGTGGAATATCTTCGCGCTGCCGGAAATCGGACTGCTCGGCAAGACGCTGAATTCGCTGGGTTTCGACTACAATTACACACGCCAGCCCGGGGCCGCCTGGTTCACGCTCGTGATGATGGACGTCTGGCACTGGACCTCGCTGGTCGTGCTGCTCGCCTATGCCGGCCTTGTCTCCATACCGGACGCCTACTACCAGGCGGCGCGCATCGACGGGGCCAGTCCCGTCGCGATCTTCCGCTACATCCAGTTGCCGAAGATGAAACGGGTGCTGACGATCGCAATCCTGCTGCGGTTCATGGACTCCTTCAACATCTATACCGAACCCTCCGTGCTGACCGGCGGCGGCCCCGGAAACTCGACGACGCTGCTCTCGATCGATCTCGTCAAGATCGCGCTCGGGCAGTTCGACCTCGGCCCGGCGGCGGCCATGTCGCTGGTCTATTTCCTGGTGATTCTGCTGATGAGCTGGATCTTCTACACGCTCATGACCCGGAACGAGGAGAATTGACGCGATGAGACGCTTCTCCTGGCTTGTCCCGACGATCTACATCCTGTTTCTGATGCTGCCGATCTACTGGCTGGTCTCGATGTCCTTCAAGACGACCAACGAGATCCTCGGCTCCTTTACGCTGTGGCCGCAGCAATTCACGCTCGCCAACTACCGCGTCATCCTGACCGACCCGACCTGGTACATGGGCTACGTCAATTCTCTGATCTACGTGACGTTGAACACGGTGCTGTCGGTCGGCGCCGCGCTGCCCGCGGCCTACGCTTTCTCGCGTTATCGCTTCCTTGGCGACAAGCATCTGTTTTTCTGGCTTCTGACCAACCGCATGGCCCCGGCGGCGGTGTTCGCCCTGCCCTTCTTTCAGCTCTATTCGGCCGTTGGCCTGTTCGACACCCATCTGGCGGTGGCGCTTGCCCACACGCTCTTCAACATTCCGCTCGCCGTCTGGATCCTGGAGGGCTTCATGTCCGGCGTGCCGAAACAGCTCGACGACACGGCCTATGTCGACGGCTACTCGTTTCCGCGTTTCTTCGTGCGGATCTTCATTCCGACGATCGCGTCCGGGATCGGCGTCGCCGCCTTCTTCTGCTTCATGTTTTCCTGGGTGGAGCTGCTGCTGGCGAAGACGTTGACCGCCGTCGCCGCCAAGCCGATCGCAGCGACCATGACGAAGACGGCGTCCTCATCCGGCTATGAGCTTGGACTGCTGGCGGCGGCCGGAACGCTGACGATCATTCCGGGCGCCATCGTGATCTATTTCGTACGCAATTATATCGCCAAGGGCTTTGCCCTCGGCCGGGTGTAAGGAGCCGTCATGGAAGACGCCGTCATGTTCAGCGTTCAATGGTGGACCGAACCGCTCGGCACCTGGATGGCCTGGACCCGCGCCACCATCGCGTTTTTCCTGTTCGTTTTCGGCTGCATCGCCCTGATGGGCGCGTGGGAATATTTCAGCCCAGGCGGCAATCCGCGCCGCGGCGTGTTCGCGCTGGAGACAACACGCGGCGACCGGCTGTTCATCACCCTGATCGGCTGCGCCTTCATCTTCATCGGCTGGCTCTATTTCTTTGGCGCGCCCCTGTGGTGGCCGCTCGGCGTTTGCGTGCTGTGGGCGCTCTTTGTTTTCAGCCTTGTGTGAGCGACGGGCGCGCTCAACCCTCGTCTCTCGAATCCGTCAAGAGCCCGTGGATCGCGTCGAGCGCCTTCCTGACCGGCGGATCGTGCCGCGCGTCGTGGTGGCACACAAGCCACTCTTCATGGGTAAGTTCGGCGATCGGATCGGAAATCCGCATCAATCCCTGTTCTCCATGGGCCGCGAAACAGGGCATGACGATACGGCCCACGCCCGACAAGGCAAGGTCCAGCGCCAGCCGCGCATCGCTCGCCGTTGTCACGATGTCGTCGGCGTGATTGGCTTTCAGCCACCGGTCCGATGGAGTGGTCGCTGACCCTTGATCAATCGTGACGAAACCGGGCACGTCCGGTCCGGCTGCGTAGACCGCGTGGCGTATGACGTTGGTGCGCCGCCCTGCAAGCCAGGCCTGCTCCGGCCGGCGATTGCGGATCCCGATATCCGCTTCGCGCCGGGCTATGTCTACCGTCGCGTTGGAGGCGAGGAATTCCGGCATCCATTCGTCGTCGCCCGACCAGAACCTCGATATGTTTCTCGCCAGAAAGCGCGAGGTCCACATGCCGGCGGCAATGCGCACGCGCGGCAGGCTGCGCTCTTTAGAGGTCCAGCGGCCCAGCCTGGCCGCGAGCGTCCGCAAGCTCTCCGCTTCGTCGACCAGCAGCCTGCCTTCCGCAGTCAGGCGGTAACCCTTCCTGCCGCGATGAAAGAGCCGCCTGCCGGTTCGCCTTTCCAGTTCGGCCATGCGCCGGCTGAGCGTCGGTACGCTTGATCCGGTCATGCGCGCAGCGCCGGCAAGCCCCGAGGAGTCGGCCACCGCGAGAAACATGAGGACATCGTCAAGACTGAGGTTTTGTTTCATTTCTGAAAACTGAATTTCAAATTCCGTTTCTGTGCATACCTTTACAGCGCCTGTATATTAGCAGGCATCATCCGACATTCTCAATATTGAAAGATATCCTCATGCTTGCAGGTCATGCAATGCGTTGCGTCGCGACGCCCGAAACCGGGAGCCGGACAGAAGCGGACATGATCCGACGACGCATCGAAAGCCGCAAAAGATGGAGAAGAAAGGCGCGGCTGCTGAGGCTGCGCGCGGCCCTGTTCGGAAGGCGCAAGGAAATGAGGTCAGAAGGCAAGACTCAGCCTTCACTTTTTGGTCCTCACACTTTCCGCTTGGCGGCGCTTTTGATGCGTTCGCGATGCAGCGCGAACAGCCCTGCACCGACGATCAGAACGATCCCGCAAAGGACGTTCAGTCGTAGCGCTTCGCCGAACACGAATATCCCGATCGTCGAGGAAAAAACGAGCTGCAGATAGGCGAAGGGCTGGATAGCGGAGGCTTCCGCGGCCTCGTAGGCCCGGATCATGAAATAGTGGCCCGCCATGCCAGTCACGCAGAGGCAAGCGAGAAGCATCCAGTTGAAGAGGCTCATCGGCTCCCAGAAAAACACCCCGATCGCCGTCGCCACCACGGCGCCGACCGTTCCCGTCCAGAAAAAGCTGGTCGCCGTGTCGTCCTTGCGGGCGGCGTAGCGATTGAGCAGCCCGTAGAGCGCGAACATGAAAGCCGCGAGCAGCGGAATGGCCGCATAGGGCGAGAATGCGCCGAAGCCAGGCTTCAGGATGATCAACACGCCGATGAAACCGACGCCGATCGCCGTCCAGCGCCGCCAGCCGACATGTTCGCCCAGCACCGGGCCGGACAGCGCGCCGACAAGCAGTGGATAAATCGCGAAGATGGCGTGGCTTTCGACAAGTCCGAGATAGACGAAGGCCATGACCATGACGATGATTTCCAGCGCCAGAAGGGCGCCGCGCAGGATCTGTATGAGCGGCTGCGACGTGCGCGCGGCCGCCGCTATGGAGCCTTTCTGGCGGCGCGCGATCGCCATCACGAAAAACGCGAAGAACCAGTAGCGGACCATGACGATCATCGGCGTATTGGTCACCTCGGCGAGATGTCGGGACAGACCATCCTGGGAGGCGAATATGAGGGTGGTCGCCACCATCAGCCACATGCCGCGGCGTGTGTCGTTGGTGATCATTTCGGGATCACGCCGAACTGAAGCAAAGAGGAGTGTGTCATGGCGCCATTACGGAAGTCTTTTTCATTTCCGCCAGCCCGGCGGAACAGTATCGAAGGATGCACACATATCGCGGCTGAATGATAATGCAAACAAAACCCGCTTGCCGGTTGGAACAGCCGTGAAGACGCTCGATCGATCCCTACTGTCGGCGCCGGACTTCAAATTCCCGTGAGTATTGACCACGAAAGACCTGTCAGGAGCTGCTGCGGGCCCTATGTGCCGTGTCAGTTCGCACCGGGAAAAGGAGTTATAGCCGAATGCCTGTTACACGCCGCAACCTGATGAAATATGGATCGACGGCCGCCGTCATGATCGGAGCCTCGACAATCCTTCCCTACGCCGCGCTCGCCCGGAGCGGCGCCATGGAAGAGGATATCTTCGACACCGATAATGGCGAGATCGCGATTATTCCGGTCGCCCACGCGTCGTTCGTGATGAAGACCCCCTCGATGGTGATATACAACGATCCGGTCGGCGGCGCAGATACATATTCAGGCATGCCGGCGCCGGATCTGGTCCTGCTCACACACGAGCACGGCGACCACTACAACGTCGAAACACTGCAGGGGATCGTCGCGGAAAATACGCGGATTATCGCCAATCCCGCCGTGTTCGGCATGTTGCCGGAAGACCTGAAATCGAAGGCGAGCGCCATCGCGAATGGCGACAGCACAATGGTGGGCGACATGCCGATCGACGCCATTCCGGCGTACAACATCACCGAGGATCGCCTGAAGTACCATCCACAGGGCCGCGACAACGGTTATGTTCTGACAATCGACGGCGTTCGGGTCTATATCGCCGGCGACACCGAGGACATTCCGGAAATGCGGGCGCTGACCGATATCGACATCGCGTTCGTGCCGATGAACCTCCCCTACACGATGGACGAGGAACAGGCGGCGTCCGCCATCAACGAATTCATGCCAGCCTACGTTTATCCCTACCACTACAGGGATGCGGATATCGACAAGTTCGCCGGCCTCGTCGGCGACGGCGTCGAGGTCAAGCGCGGTCCCTGGTACGAAGCCTGATTTTTCGCCGCTTCCCGTCAATGCAGAGCCGGGCGCGAGCCCGGTTCCTTCCTATCTGGCTAACGACAGGCCTTGCGCCGCGCATTCGGCGAACCATTCTTCCAGGATCGCATTGACCGTTTCCGGTTTTTCAAGCGGTGGACAATGGCCGCAATTATCAAGAATGACGAGGCGCGACCCGGCGATCGCCTGGTGGATTTCCTCCGAGCAGTCAGGCGGCGTAACCTTGTCGTTGTCTCCAACGATAACCAGCGTCGGACAGCGCACGCCGGCAATCACCGGACGGCTGTCGTCACGATCGATGATGGCGTGCTGCTGCGCGCCGTAGGCCTTCACTCCCAGCCGTACGGCGGCGTCCTGCACCGCCTTCAGTCGATCCGGCGGAACGGCGTCGATGTCCTGGCAGCTGAACGCCATGGTCTTGATGTTGGCGGCGAGCATGCCGTCGCGTTCTGCGACCGCAAGATTTTCAAGACGGCGTCGGGTGCTGTCGGGGTTTTCCGGTCTGGCGGAGGTCGCAATGCAGACCAGGCTGGATATCCGGTCCGCCATGTCGGCCAGCATCCGAAAACCGATATAGCCGCCCATCGACCAGACGACCAGATGAAACCGCTCCGGCAGTTGCGGCTCGATCGCCTGCGCCATGGCGTCGATCGTGACGTTGTCGTGATAGCCCGACGGCACCACGACGTTGTATCGATCGCCGAAATGCTCCGTCTGGAAACTCCACGACGGATAGTCGGATTGCAATCCCGGCAGCAGCACCACTGATTCTTTCATCTCAATATTTCTCACGCGACATTCATATTCAGGGAGGATGCGATCGTCTCGGCCTTGTGGCAGGCGACGCGATGTAGGCCGTCAATCGGCCGAAGCTCCGGAACCTTCGAAGCGCACTCGTCTCCGGCGAAGGCGCAGCGGGTGCGGAAATGACAACCGGACGGCGGATCGATGGGGCTGGGCAACTCACCGCTGACGGCGGCGCGCGCATGGCGCTTCGCCGGCGTGGGCTGCGGCACGGCTTCGAGCAGCATGCGCGTATAGGGGTGCTGCGGATTGCGAAACAGGCTTTCCGTACCGCCGATTTCCACGATCCTGCCGAGATACATGACCGCGACGCGGTCGGCGACGTGCGAGACGACCGACAAGTCGTGCGAAATGAAGACCATGGTCAGATCCAGCTGCTGACGCAGACGGCCGATGAGGTTGAGGATCTGCGCCTGTATCGACACGTCGAGGGCCGACACCGGCTCGTCTGCGATGATCAGTCCGGGATTGAGCGCAATCGCCCGCGCTATGCCAATGCGCTGGCACTGGCCGCCGGACAGCTGATGCGGATAACGGTCGAGATGAAAATCGCTGAGGCCGACGAGCACGGCCAGTTCGTCGACGCGCTGCGATGACGCTGCCCCGTAATTCCCGAGTATCTCGCCAATGATCGCGCGCGCTTTCATCCGCGGATTGAGCGACGCCTGCGGGTCCTGGAAAATCATCTGGAAATTGCGGCGCGCCTGCTTGAGAGCCGGGCCGCGCAGCCGGGAATGGTCGACGCCGTCGATCACCACGCGACCGCCTGTCGGAACTTCGAGATGCATGATCAGCTTGGCGAGCGTGGATTTTCCGCAGCCGCTCTCGCCGACAAGTCCCAGCGTCTCTCCCCGGGCGACCTCGAGGTTCACGCCTTCAACCGCATGAACATGACGCACGCCGCCGCCAATCTTCGACGGCTTCAGCGTATAGATCTTGCCGACATTCTCGAGAACAAGATAACCGGTCATGCCCACGCCCTTACAATGTCGTTGTCGCTCATCGCCTGGCGGACTGCGTCCGCGTGGATACAGCGGGTCCAGTGCCCCTGCGCCCGCTCCTGCGCCTGTGGCAGCGGGGCGAGACAGGTTTCGGAGGAAAATTCACAGCGCGGCGCGAAGACGCATCCCTCGATCTTCCGGTCCAGCCGCGGAACGGAGCCCGGAATTTCACGCAGCTCGTCGTGCATGCGGGCGTTGACGCCGGGCAGCGAACGCATCAGGCCGGCGGTGTAGCCATGCGCCGGATCCGCGAAGAGCTTTTCCGTCGGCCCCTGTTCGACGATGCGGCCGGCGTACATCACCATCATCCGGTCGGCGACGCCTGCGACCACTCCGAGATCATGGGTGATGAGAATGACGCTCATGCCGATATCGCGACGCAGGTCGGCGATCAAATCCAGAACCTGGGCCTGGACAGTGACATCCAGAGCCGTCGTCGGTTCGTCGGCAATCAGCAGTTCCGGGTCGCAGGCGAGCGCCATGGCGATCATCACGCGCTGCCGCATCCCGCCGGAGAGTTCATGCGGATAGGCGCGCAGCCGGCTCGCCGCGTCCGGAATGCGCACAAGGTCAAGCATTTCCAGCGCCCGCTTTTCCGCGGCGCCGCGACTGACGCGGCGATGTTTGCGGATCGTTTCGGAAACCTGCATGCCCACAGTATGAACGGGGTTGAGCGAGGTCATCGGATCCTGGAAGATCATGCCGATCCGGTCGCCGCGAATCCGGCGCATCTCCCTTTCACTCGTATGCAACAGGTCCCTGCCCCGCAGCAGCGCAGATCCGCTGGTCACCCGCGCGCCGTGTTTCGGCAAGAGCCCCATGATCGTCATTGCGGTCACGCTCTTGCCGCAACCGGACTCGCCGACGAGGCTGACGATCTCGCCCTCACCGACGGAAAACGAAACGGCGTCGAGCGCGTAGGTCACCTTGTCCCTGTCCGCGAATTCCAGGCTGAGGTTTTCAACCTCTAGAACCATATCGGAGTCGGGAGTGCGTGAGGTCATGTCGTTCATACCGAGCCCCTCACCATCTTGCGGGGATCCAGCGCATCGCTCAGCCGGTCGCCCAGCACGTTGACGACGAGGACCAGAAGCGACAGCAGCACGCCCGGATAGACCATCAGTTCAGGATGAATGCGGAAGAACGAGCGCGCATCGGCCATCATGCCGCCCCAACTCGGCACTTCCGGCGACGTGCCGACGCCGAGAAAACTCAGGACCGCAGAGGTGATGATCGCAGAGGCGCAGGCATAGGTCGCCTGCACGAGCACCGGCCCCAGCGTGTTCGGCAGAATATGACGCCAGACCAGCGGCAATCCGCCCGTGCCGATGGATATCGCCGCCGCGACATAGGGCTGCTGCTGGACGCCCAGAACGACCGATCGCACGAGCCGCACCATGCGAGGAATTTCCGGGATGGAGATTGCGATGATGACCGTGAGAATTCCGGCATCCATGAGGGCTGCGAAGGCGATGGCGAGCAGGATGGCGGGGATCGCCATCATCGCATCCACCAGCCGCATCGCTATGGCGCCGCCGATGCGCGACATTCCGGCGTAGATTCCGATCGCGACGCCGAAAACGGTTGCGATCGCGGCGACCGAAAAGCCGACCAGCAAGGACATGCGAGACCCGTAGACCGCGCGCGCAAACACGTCGCGTCCCAGGTGATCGCGCCCCCAATAGGCGCTTGCCGAAGGGCCGGTCAGCCGCTGCGCCGGATCGATCTTCACCGGGTCGCCTGCGATCAGCGGCGCGAAGACAGCCATAAGTGCGAACAGCAACAGGACGCCGAAGCAGATGGCCGTCGCGGGGTTTGCGGGCAGATAGCTGGCCGCCGCCGAAATCCGGCCGCCATGCCTGCCGCGATTGGCTGAAACCTGGTCGTACACACTCATGATCAGCCTTTTACCCGCGGGTCGAACAACGCGTAGCTCAAATCGATCAGGAGATTGATGAGGATAAGCAACGCGGAGAAGAACAGGATCACGCCCTGCACGACCGGATAGTCCCGGCGGGTGATCGCATCCACCGTCAGGCGGCCGATGCCTGGAATATTGAACACCGACTCGGTCACCACGACGCCGCCGACCAGCGTCGCGAAACCGATGCCGATTACCGTTATGACGGGAATTCCGGCGCATTTCAGCGCATGGACCACGAGGATGCGAAACGTTCCGAGCCCCTTGGCGCGCGCAGTCCGCGTGAAGTTCTCGCTGAGCGCCTCCAGCATCGCCGCGCGGGTGACGCGGGCAATCAGCGCCGCAAAGACCAGCGCCAGCGCGATCGAAGGAAGCGTGACCGAATGCAGCGTCGTCAGCAGGCCGTTGGAGAGCGGCTTGTAACCCTGAACCGGAAACCAGCGTAGACTGACCGCGAAGAAATAGACGAGAAGATAGGCGATCACGAAGACAGGCACCGAAAATCCGAGAACGGCGAAGGCCATGATGCCCCTGTCGATCCAGCCATTGGCGCGCCAGGCGGCGATGACGCCGAGAGGCACGGCGATCGCCACGGTCAGAAACAATGTAACCGCTGCGAGCACGAAGGTCGGCTGGATCCGCTGGGCGATCAGCTGGGTCACGGGCTTGTTGGAATAGATCGATTCACCGAGGTCGAACTGCAAAGCATTGCCGGCCCATATGCCGAATTGGACGATGAGCGGCTCGTCGAGATGCAGCCGTTCGCGGATTTTTTCCACCTGCTGCGGATTTGCGTTGTCGCCGGCCAGAAGCACGGCGGGATCGCCGGGCGTCAAATGAACAAGCGAAAAGATGAAAATCGCGACGAGGATGAAGATGGGGATGGCGGCAAGCAACCTTCCCAAGACGTAACCCAGCATGTCGAACCCTTGGTAGCGGCCATCCGGCGCGCGCCCGGATGGCCATTGTCATTGCGGCTATTGCGTACGCTGCGCTTCCCAGAAGAAGGGCACGGGGCTCTCGATAAAGCCCTCGAGATTGGTCGCAATACCCTGGGAGGGGAAACTCTGGCCGAGCGGAACGTAGCTGACAAGATCGTGGGTCAGGATCTGCATCTTTTCCGCCAGCGCCTTTTTCACTTCCGGATCCTTGGCCTCGGCGAACTGCTTGCGCAGTTCCTGCAATTCCTCCGAACAGGCCCAACCGAACCAGCCGTTGTCGCAATCGCCCGCGACATAGACGTTGGTCATCGGATTGGACTGATCGACAAAGCCCCAACCCGTGAAGAACAGGTTCCAGCCGCCATCGGCGACCGGTTCCTTGCTGGCCCTGCGTGTCGCCACGGTCGCCCAGTCGGAAGGCTGGGCGTCGACGACGAAACCGGCTTCCTCGAGCATCGGCTTGAGCACCGAATAGTAGGCGTCGTGCGCAGGAATGTCGGTCACGTGCATCAGCACGACCGGCGTGCCGTCATAACCGGCCTCTTCGAGCAGAGCCTTCGCCTTGTCGACGTCGCGGTTCAGCACCCGTTCCGTGTTGGCGTCCGTCGCATAGGGCGTGTCGCAGAAGAATACGGCAGCGCACTCCAGATAGCGGTCGGTGGCATTGCCGTAGGCGGCTTGCAGGAAGGGTTTCTGTTCGACCGCCCATTGCAGCGCCTGGCGGATCTTCGGATCGTCAAACGGCGGGTTCAGGTGATTGACGACGAGCTGCATCGAGTTGCCCGACTGGCGCGCGGCGATCGGCTTGGCGCTGTCTGCGCCCTCGAAAAAGGCGAGCATGTCGGCGGGCACTTCCTCGATCCAGTCGATTTCGCCCGCGATCAGGGCGTCGATCGCTGTCGCCGTATCCGGGATATAGACGAGTTCCACGCGGTCGAAATGCGCGACCTTGCCTCCAGCGGCCATATCGGCCGGCTCGTCGCGGGGAACGTAATCGCCGAATTTTTCAAAGACCGCGATGCTGCCCGGCACCCATTCGTCGGGAAGCAGCTTGTAGGGGCCGGAGCCGATCGGGTCGGCGACCGCCTCGCTCGGATCGTTCGCCGCCAGGCTCGCCGGCATGATCACCGGAACGTTTGAGGAAATCTTTCCAAGCGCCGGGATCACCTGCCCCCAGGGCTCGTTCATCGTCAGGACGACGGTCTTGTCGTCCGGAGCCTCGATCGACTGAAGCTTGGAGAACAGGATCTTGCCGAGACCATCGACCTTTCCCCAGCGCTCGATGGAGGCGACGACGTCAGCCCCGGTGACGGGTGAACCATCGTGGAACATCAATCCGTCGCGCAGCGTGATCGTGTAGACGCGGCCGTCGTCGGAAAGCGTGTAGCCCTCGGCCATCTGCGGCTGCACTTCATAGTTCGAATCCAGCGCAAACAGCGTATCGTACATGAGATAGGCGGCGTTGCGGATCGTGAAATTCGTCGTCGAGATCGGGTCGAGCGTGTTGATGTCTCCGTTCAGTCTCAGCCGCAGAACCTCCTCGGCCGAGGCGGACACGGTTCCGGCGAGCATCGCCGCCCCGATTGCCGCCGACAGAACAATGGTTTTCAATCGTCGCATTCTGTTCTCCTCCGTCCGCCGCATGGCGGCGCAAAACGTTACGTATCAATTATGAACCAGAATTCCGCGCCTCGAAGCCTTGCATTCTCCCAAAACGCGAAACGTTTCGTGTTTAGCGATTCCACAAATACTATGCAACCCGGTTATTGCTCTTTAACAGGGACTTTTGTGGATTTCCTGTTTGACGAAACGTTTCGCGTCGCTATTTTGGCGCATCTTGAGTGCGAGGACGAGTCGGTTGGCGACAATCAAGGATGTGGCGCGACGCGCCAATGTTTCGGTGACGACCGTATCGGCGACCATCAACGGCACCGCTCCGGTCAGCGACGCCCTGAAGGCGCGCGTCTGGGCGGCGATCCGCGAAGTCGGCTACCAGCCCGATCCGATCGCCCGCAATCTGCGCAAGGGCGTATCGACGACGATTGGCCTGATCGTGCCCGACATCTCGATCCCCTGGGCCGCGCATCTCGCGAAATCCATGCAGCGCGCCTTCTCCGAAATCGGCTACAACATGCTGTTCGCCAGCAGCGAGGACGACCCGGAGCGCGAGTTCAGCGAGATCGAGGTGTTTTCGGCGCATCGCGTCGCCGGGCTGGTCGTGGTCCCCACATCGCGCGGAGAGAATTACAGCGCCCGCCTGATTGAAGCGATTCACGTGCCGACAGTGCTGGTGGACCGGGTGTTGCCGCAATCGCACTTCGATTCGGTGACGGACGACAATCTTCTCGGCGCGCAGATGATCGTGCGATACCTGCACAAGCTCGGTCACCGCGACATCGCCTTCATGGCGGGCCGCGCGGGCATATCGTCCTCCGACGAGCGGCTTGCGGGTTTCAGGAGAACCATGGACGAAACCAACGTCGCCATCCGGGACGAACTCGTGCGGCAACCGGTCTATCTGCGCGATCAGGCCTATGCGACCGTGCAGCAGCTGATGACGATGCGGGATCCGCCGACGGCCATCGTCTGCATTAACATCGCCCAGTTGCTCGGAACCATGGCCGGCCTTGGCAATCTCGGCCTCAGCGCTCCGGAAGACGTGTCCGTTATCAGTTTCGACGGCTTTCACCCGGCTGAAGGCTGGTCGCCCGCAATCACCTCGCTGAAGCAGGATATCGCAACCACCAGCACCAGGGCCGCGGAATTGCTGATGGCGCGCATCCGCGAGGAAAACCAGCCCGAACCGCTAGTCATCCGGGTTCCGCCGAGCCTGCAGATACGCAGTTCATGCCGCGCCGTGGAATGAGGCTGGCGGCATCGACTGAGGTGACGGGCAATAACGTCCGCGTCCAGTTCGTTGACGAGACCGGGCCCAGGTTGAGTCGGGATCCGGATGGCCAGTCTTGCAAGGTCTACCTGCTGTTCTGCTTTTCGAGGTTGATCCTCAACGTCTGACTGGCTTCTTTCAGCTTTGTATCCAGCATTTTCGCATAGTCCAAAAAGGCTTCATCAGAAATCACCTTGCCGATAACATCGTCGTCGTCGCCCACAGGTATCGAAGAAATCAGAGCGCAATCTGAGGAAGACAATTCCTCATTCGGTTCGATCAGAACGCCATCTTCCAACAGAACTCCTGTCAATAGTTTCACCCTTTTGTCCGCTAACAACGCGATACCTCTTACTCTGCCTTATCTGCTGTAGACGGCATGGAAGAAAATCTCCTTCCTCCTGTCGTCCATGGGCGCGCCATACTCGGCAGATTCAGACATTATCGCTGTTCTTTTGGATTTACCGAATAATGTCAGAAGCAGATTTGTGTTCCAGGCAGCCGCTGCCAAAAGCAGCATGAAAATCAGACCTATACCTTCCAGGGCACTCATTTATGATCTCCCGGATCAATGATGAATAAAGCTTCCGCAAAAGGCAGAAGCATGTACTTCGCAATACCTTACGCGGGAGCTACAGATAAAGCGCGTGTGCGTTTGCGTTGAGCCTCCACAAGCAAATGCACCGACCCGACAGCAGAGAGATGTGAACAGAATTCCACCAGCGAAAACCTGCAAATTAGTCGAAAACGAAGCCAGGAAAGTCTTCCGGCAGGGCATGCGCGTTCACAATAGCGCGCAAATCCAGTTTGACGCCAATACCCGTTGAGGTCGACGGCGGCTTCCGCGCCGCGCCCAACAGCATTGCTCATGAAACGCTGATCAGTCTTCTTGAATATAAATCTAATCAGCGCCTTTGTACTTGATGGCGACAGAAAAATGTGGCCCTTTTGAACTATAGTCATGGGCAGGATGGGGTTGAACATGAACAAAACAATTCTGGTCCTGTTTCTGGTGGTGTTTTCCTTCTTCGGCGGCGTCGCGATGGCCCAGACCGGTTCCGGCGAGCCATCCGGAGCCAACGTCGAGGAACTGGTCGCCAAGCTGACGCCGGAGCAACGGCAAGTTCTGGGGCAATTGCTCGAAACACTGGCGTCGCAAGTCGAGGACAACACGGTCGGAGCCGCCGCGCCGCGCGATTTCCGCGCCGAACTCGGGCTGGCCTGGCAAAGCTACAAGACCTTTCTGTGGTCGAACATCACAGGGTTTCCCGACGCTGTCGTAGGCGTCGGACGAACGATCCATCGGATCGTCACGGTTGACGGACCCGGCCTCAATCTGCGCTTCCTGGCCGGTCTAGGCATAACGATCCTGTTTGCCTGGCTCGTGGAGACCATTGTCGAACGCTTCGTGCGCACAAGCCGCGAAGCCGGCACGCACAAAGGGGCCGGCACCTATGCCGGCGCGGACAATCTCGGCGAACAGCTGAGCATATTGCTGCGCGCGCTCGGGCGTGATCTTACCGGACAGATTTCCTTTTCCATCGCCGCCCTGATCGCGATCCAGTTCGCCTTTGCCGATCCGACCAACGCCTATGTGGCGACGATCTTCATCTTCTATGCAATTCTGGTCTATCGCTTCTCGGCGGCCATCCTGCGCTTCATTCTGGCGCCGTTCGAATCGCAGTACAGACTGGTGACGACGGACGACTGGACCGCGAAATTCATCTATTATCACCTGGTCACGATCGCGACGTTCACCGGCATCGTGCTGTTTCTGATCTCCGCGATGCAGCGGCTTTCCATCACCGGTTACGCGCCGCTGGCCTTCGTGTCGGGCATCATCGTCTATGGCGGCATCATCTATGTCTCCTGGCGCGCCAGAGACGGATTGACGACGATCCTGCGCGGCGGCGACGATGATGTCTCGCCGGGCCTTGCGCGCATGGCGACATGGTGGCCGCCACTCTCCATCGCCCTCATCATTTTCCAGTATTTTGCCGCGCAGATCGCGCGCGCGACCGGGGCGCTGGACATATCAGCCGGCGCGGCGGTGACGGTGCTCGCGATCATCGTGTCCGCGCCGTTCCTCGACACGATGATGCGCGGCCTCGTGCGCCACCTCGTGCCGAACATGCAGGGCGAAGGACCGATTGCGGAGGCCGCATACAACGAAACCCGCCACAGCTATGTGCGGATCGGCAGGGTTATTCTTTTCGTCATCCTCATCCTCATATCCGCGCGGCTTCTGGGCATCAGCATTCGCAGCTTCGCCGAAACCGGTTTCGGCGTGCAGTTCGCCGCCAAGGGCTTCGGTTTCCTGATGATCATCGCAGTCGGCTATCTGGTCTGGGAATTCATCAACCTGTTCGTCAATCGCCGGCTGGTGACGGACATCTGGGAAGCGGCGACCGGAGAAAGCGCGGAACAGGGCGAAGGCTACGGCGCCGGAAAGTCGCGCATGGCGACGGTGCTGCCGCTGATCCGCATGGCGCTTCAGGCCGTCACCATCACCCTGACGGTTCTGCTGGCGCTTGCCCAGCTCGGCGTCAACATCACGCCGCTTCTGGCCGGCGCCGGCGTGCTGGGCCTCGCCGTCGGCTTCGGCGCGCAAACGCTGGTCAAGGACGTCGTATCGGGGATCTTCTTCCTGCTCGACGATGCGTTCCGCGTCGGCGAATTCATCGACACCGGCGGCATCCAGGGCTCGGTGGAGCGGATTTCGGTGCGGTCGCTGCAACTGCGCCATCCCAATGGTCCCGTTCACATCGTTCCCTATGGCGAAATCTCGAAGCTGACGAATCACAGCCGCGACTACGTCATCATGAAACTGAAATTCACCGTCCCCTTCGACACGGACATCGAGAAGGTTCGCAAGCTCTTCAAGAAGATCGGGCAGGAGATGATGGCAGACCCGGCGGTGGCGGACGACTTCATCCAGCCGTTCAAGTCGCAGGGCGTCGCAGCCGTCAACGACGTCGGCATCGTTCTGCGCGGCAAGTTCATGGCGAAGCCCGGAACCCAATGGGTGATTCGCAAGCAGGTCTACGCGAAAGTGCAAAAGGCGTTCGATGAAAACGGCATCCATTTCGCGCGCCGCGAGGTTCGCGTCCAGATGAGCCCGGGCGGCGAAATGGAAATCGACGAGGATCAGGCGCAGGCTCTCGCCGCCGCCGCAGCAACCGCAGCAGACGGCGGCGATGCGAAGTCATGATGATCGCTGGAAAACGAACAAAGGCGTCGGACTGCCGTCGCGCGACGCCAATATTTTCAATTATTTCAGCCACTTGGTGGCGGAGAGGAAGGGATTCGAACCCTCGATACCATCTCTGGTATACTCCCTTAGCAGGGGAGCGCCTTCAGCCGCTCGGCCACCTCTCCGGAAGGCCCGACTTAGCCCGAAATTCCTTTGTTTGCAAGGACTTTAGGGACATTTTCGCTGGAAATAAAACTCGTAGAAACGTGCAAGAAATTGCAGAACGAAGCATGATCAAACCGGAAACTGCGCCAAAAAACGGCACAAATACGGCACAGTTTGTTCCGGTAAACGCCACGTCGCGCCAACGGACATTAACGTGGGCCTTGCTAACGGTTGCGACACCCGCTTCATTTGATCTGTAGCATCAAGCAATTCTGCGCCTTTCGAGTAACCTGCACTTTGATGCCATTATACCCATATAGCGTAGGCAACCAGAGTGATCGGGTGGGTCAATGACTGGAAATCGGGAAACGCGTTTGCAAATCACGCTCGACAATAGCGAGCTGGAAGCTATCGAGGACTGGAGATTCGAACAACGCATGCCGAGCCGGGCCGCCGCAGTGCGAGGCCTCCTGCGTCATTGAAACAAGGCGGCAAAGCTGAAATTGAAATTGCAGTCCCCGGCTGCACAACCGCCGGGGACCGCCACGATATTCCGGTCTAATTGTAGACCGCCATATGTCAGACATGCCTGACTTCCGGCTCAGGCCGCCTTCTTGTTCAATTTGTCTTCAGCAAGCCGCGTAAGCTTTGCATCAGCACTTTTTTCCTCTTCGAGATTATCGCGCAACGGGCTGATTGCGTCCTCGTATCCAAGCTGCTGAGCCCAGGTAAGAAGTGTGCCGTAGCGTGTAATTTCATAGTGCTCTACGGCCTGACCAGCCGCGATAAGCGCGGCATCCAGGGTTTCGTCATCCTCGATTTCATCGATGAGCTCTTCGGCTTCCTTGACGATACCCTCGATCGCCGGGCACTCTTCGGATGAAGGCGTCTTGCCGAGCAGATCAAAAACCTTTTTCAACCTTTCAATCTGACCTTCCGTTTCGGATCGGTGATCCTTGAAGAGTTTTCCGAGTGACGCGTTGGAACTTTTCTCGATCATTGTGGGGAGATTCTTCAGAATGTAGTTCTCGGCAAAATAGACGTCCTGCAGCGTGTGTTCAAAGAGGTCTTCGAGATTCTTGAGAGACATCATTTTGTCCTTTCGGTTGCGTATTGCGTGATGACAATCAAATGCAGAAAAACCTGATTGGTTCCCTCATGACGGTGCGACCAGACAAATCGTGCTTTTGCTGGCGCGGCCCTATCGATCATGCCTGGCGCTGAAACCAAAACGGGAGTTTGAAGTTTCTATCCTGCGGGACAGGTCTTCAATTTTTAAGCTGAAGGAATTCACTATGATCGACTGGAACGAAAAGCTGGAGATTGTCGTATCCGCAATCTCTATTTATGCGTTTATTGTACTTTTTGTGCGCCTTTACGGAAAGCGCACCACCGCCCAAATGAATAATTTTGACTGGATTGTGACGGTAGCCTTCGGGTCACTGGCGTCCTCGGGAATACTGATGTCGAAGGTCAGTATTCTGGACGCGGTGCTGGCGATGTTTGTCCTTCTGACCCTGCAATACAGTGTAACCTTTCTTGCTTTTCGCAACGCCCGGTTTGCGGAAATCGTGAAATCAGAACCCAGAATGCTCTTCTACGACGGAAAGTTTCTCAAGCATCAGATGAAAAAAGAGAGAGTAGCCGAATCAGAAATACTTAGCGCGATCAGACAACACGGTTTTGCTCGAGTGGAGGATGTCCAGGCTGTTGTTCTGGAAAACGAAGCTCAAATGAGCGTCCTGAGCCATAACGAAAACCATTCACCATCTGCCCTGAAGGGCATAGAGCGAGTTCAGGAATGACAACATCAGCGCCAGTACTGCTTATCTTCAATTTTCGTTCCAGATATCGACAAGCAAGCGGCCGAGTGCTCCGACAAACATCAGAAACGAACCGATAATGAAGAGCCAAACTCCTATGAGTTTGTACGCTTCCAGCGAAGGTAGAAACAGAAGGCTTCCAACAAAGAAGAAGAAGTTGCCCAACAGCCCGAGAGAAAGGTGAACCCATCCAAATTCATGGACCAACATTCGTATCGGATTGCTCATAAACACTCTCCTATCGCACTGTGACTGAATTTCCTTCCGGCAACGGCTCCAGCTGCATGCCGTTCCATCTCTCCTTCACTGCCAACACCGGGGCCGACCCGACGATCTCGACCTCGACGAATGTCGAAAGCATTACCCGGCGCGCAGACTGGGATTTCGCGATCAATTTCGACCGGGACATGGCGGACACGAACTATCAGATTCTCGTCGATGCGATGCCTTCAAGCTACCCCGCCGTCGTCATCCCGGTGATCCGGGGCAAGAACGACTGGAATGTGCGCGTACAGTTCGTCGACGAGACCGGCGCCTATGTCGAGCCGGCCTCAGTGGCGGTGACGATTTTGGGAACGGTTACGATTTGAACACCCACCCTAACCGCTAAAAACTGGACAATACCCAGTGGAAACGCAGTAACGGCGGCATAAGCATACGCGAAAATTAATCATGCCGTGGAGATCGGCGCCCGCTGCCTCGCTAAGCGGGCCGGTTGCTCCATTACCCTTTTATGGCCGCGACTTAGATTATTCCCGACGTCAACATCACAACGAAAGTAGCCACCGCGAACAACGTGATGTAACAGACCAAGATTTCTATCCGATAAAATTTGCTTATCCTAGGGATCAATATCATTTGAATTCCTCCCTACAGTTTACGACATCAGATTATTGAGCGCGCAAACTTTGTCTACGATTGATGAAGCCATTCAACCTGGCGTTTTCTACAGCTTTTGCAGCTACACTTGCACTGAGAAAGTCACCGTAAAAGTGACCGTTTTCAGTTACATTCCAGATTCCATTTTTTTCCATGATCTGGAACACATCAGTCGTAGTCTTCGCCTTGTTGGATTTCCTTTTTCCCCTGGGTAATAACTCAGATTTTCTCGAAGGAGCAGGCCAGATTCGATCTGCTACACTTCCCTTCAAAGAAGAAATTGATCGCAGAATCCGCTCGTAGGCAAGCATGCGTGTATTCAATGTTCTGGTCTTGGGCGGGTGGTATGATGCGCGTTGTTTGGTATGAGGAATTGCCGTTCGTAAGGTCATGCCTTCGTTTTCGGCACGGTCAATTTGCTCGGCATCGGAATGGCTAAAATCAACGGTGCCAGCGACGCTGGCGCGGCCGTTTGGCTTATTGTTTGAGGTATTCATGAGAATGCCTTTCAGGCAATCGCCGAGATCACTCGGTGAATATCAGGAAATACCCGATATCTTCTATATATGTGGCAGCTATCAAGCGTTGTAAGTGGTGTGTGAAAATATAGTTGGAAGACATCACACGGTTTGAGATGGAAGTAGCGTAGAAGTGGATACTGACACTCTCCCCGCAGGCCGTTCATGTAAATAGAAACCATATAAAGATATTTCCGTCGCATTGCGGAGCCAAGTCCGGATTTCGGCCTGTTCCAGATCTTCGCATGGGCGTGCGTGAACGTTAAAGTTACCCCCAAACGTTTCTTGTCTCCGCAATATGATTGCCTTGTTCTGGGTGCGCGGCAGCTGGCGTGGTCACCGAATTTCGAACATATCTTGGTGCATCGTCGAGCAGCTAACAAATCGCAGGCTCGCGGCTACTATGTCGGCCAACGCACGAAGGAAAAGACAAAGGGCTCGACGTGATGGCGGAGGACTGGCGCTGGTTTATCGGTATTATGGTCACCTTGGCCCTGGCGTTCGCCGGGGTTATTCGCAATCTCTATGCCAAGCTTTCACGCAACAGCGCCGAGCTGCACAAGCGCATCGCCGACCTGAAGGACCCTCTCGTGGACATAAAGGCTGATGGCCAGAAGAGGCACGACGAACTCAAGGGGCTGGTGAACCGGGCGCTGGAGCGGTAGGCTTACGGTACCTTCGCCCAGCCAAGTGATCGAAAACAGCTTTTAAACTGTTGGTTGCCAAGATGCATTCAAATATTACGGGATGCGCAGGAGATGAATCCCAATAGTCGATTTTCGAGATGGTGCGCCCTCAGAACAGGATTCGAGAGGCCCACCTGGAAAAAAGGGCCTGAACCGGACATTGCGATACGCATCCGCCTATTTACGACCCAACAATTTTGTATATTTCGGCACGAACAGATCCTTGCCCTTCATGAACCGGGTCACTAAATCGCCTGCAGTGAAGGCGACGAGGTAGGAATTTCCTTTCCTGGGACCCAGCGGAACGAGGATGGGCGCCTTGTCCCAGGGCTTGTATGGCTTCAGATCCTCGACAGACTTGCCGTCAACCAGCTCGGAAAGCGCCTTGGTCAACCAAGGCTGCTGCCGGCTTGCCGCGACGATGGTCATGCCGTCGCCTGTTTCAGCCACATCACCGGCCGCAAAAACGTTGGGCAGCGAGGACGGACGCATCCATCCGTCAACCTTTATCCGGTTTGAACTTCCCCTGGCTGCACCGGGCAGGTCCTCAAGCAATTCGGAGGAAGCGCGGGAACCAATCACCGGGAAAATCAGATCAGCAGAAATCTGCGTTCCGTTGGAGAGCGTCAACGTCCCGGAATAGGGCTCGGCAAGGCTCTCCAGATTTTCCGCCCGAGCTCCGAATACAAGGTCGACGCCGGCAGATTTCAATTTTGTCGTCAGCCCGTTTCCAAGCTTGGAGGGCATGTCCGGAAACAGCCGGGGCTGATCGGAGATCAACGTGACTTTCTTTTCCGGCATGTAATGTGCGATTTCACCTGCCAGTTCTGTTCCGACGGCGCCAGCGCCAACGATGGCTACCGTGTTGGCGCCCTTCAGCATGGCGTGGATGCGCGCATTGTCCGCACGCAGTCCCTCGATATCATCCCCTGCAGCCTTGAAGGGCTTGGCGTTCTCCGAGCCGGTGGCAACGACGATATAGTCAGCCTCAATACGGGCGCCATCCTCAAGCGTAACCCCGCGACCATCCACGTTCGCCGCCCGCGCCTGCACGAATTTTCCGCTGGTCAGCAGATTGCCGAAGGGAATCAGCGCGCTATCGACTATCGATGGATCAACCACGGCACGTATCATCGCCGGGGTGTGGACGAAGTGGCTGCGCTGTTCGATCAGGGTGATATCCGCCTTGTTCTCAAGAGTTTTGGCGAGTCGGGCGCCGATATAGCCGCCCCCTATGATCGCAATGCGTTTGGTCATGTTGTATTTCCTGTATCATTGAGGCGGTTGCAAATCATCGCGTTCAGCGACATATATTGCGTGAGCCTACAAAAAACAATAGACCATGGTTTATGGTTGGAGGTTATTTGATGCGCATCGGTGAATTGGCAGAGCGTTCAGGAGTCAGCAGGGATACGGTCCGGTTCTACGAGCGCAACGGATTGATCTCATCTGTTGCAGGGCAGAGCGAGACCAACAACTACCGGGACTATCCGGAGGAAAATCTGGTCCGGCTGAATTTTTTCGTCAAGGCGCGCGACGCAGGCATGTCGATTGCGGACATGCGTGACATCATTGAAGCCATGGATGGGCGTTGCGATGCATCCCTGGCCAGAAATGTCATCGAGTCGAAGATCAATGAATTGAAAGAACGGGCCGATCAGATTCAGCGCGTAATCGAATTTCTGCAACGCGGACCAGATCCTGACGGGGATTTCGCTCCTGGGAATTAGAGACGTAACCTTCGCAATGATTATGCAACGCACAACGTCCGCCTATGGCGCTTCGTCGCATTGGGCAATTGCTTGAGATGGCTGAAATTGGGATAGCCGACGCCGAAGAATTCCCGATCGATATCTGAGGTCCGCATTTTTCCAATCACAAGTTTTTCCCTAACCTAATAACAACAAACAACGATTTGTTCCCGAACTTCGGAATTTTTGCGGAGCAAAGGAATCAAGGATTTTTTTCAAACTTCGCAACGGAACGTCGCGTCAGGTCTTGTTTCTGTCACAGTTTATTGCCATATTGCGCCCATCGAACTTTCGGCCGATTGACTATGGCCCGCGTTTTCCGCGCTTGCTTTGTCTCTTCTACCCTGATTTCGACGAAACCGTTCAGGGCTGCGCCTGGCGCACTCAGGAACATGACAAGCACTTGCATAAAGGAACAACGCAATGGCTACAGGAACCGTCAAATGGTTCAACACCACCAAAGGCTTTGGCTTCATTCAGCCTGACGCCGGTGGCAACGACGTCTTCGTGCATATCTCTGCAGTGGAACGCTCGGGAATGCAGTCTCTGGCTGAAGGTCAGAAGGTCAATTTCGAAGTCGTCAAGGATCAACGTTCAGGCAAGTCGGCCGCCGACAACCTCAGCGCCGCCTGAATGTAATTACTGTCTGCGCCTGTCGAGTCACGGATGTACTGGCAGGCAGGCGACAGGCAGGCGCGCCGCGTGAGCGGCGCGATCCGGGAGGCGGGCTCGTTCCCGCCTTTTCCGTTTTCGGGGCCTGGGGCTATACGCTCCTATTGACGACGAGGCCCCGTTTTCATTCCGGCAATGCAACGTTGCGGGGGACTTGTGCGGGGTAAAAGCTGACGGTCGGCTTTCATCTCAAGCAACGCATACGAAAGGAGACATTTTGCAAATCCACGTCAGAGACAACAATATCGAACAGGCCCTGCGCGCGCTCAAGAAGAAGATGCAGCGCGAGGGAATTTTCAGGGAAATGAAATCCCGCAGCGCATATGAAAAGCCTTCCGAGAAGCGCGCGAGAGAAAAAGCCGAAGCCGTTCGCCGGCATCGCAAGCTCACCAGAAAGCTGGCGCAGCGCGAAGGTCTCCTTCCAGGACGCCGCAAGGCGCGCGCGCGGTAACGACAAGACCGGCGTGAGATTGTCTGCATAAAAAGCCGCGACGGCTTCAGTCGACAATCTCACAAGCCGGATGCCTGTCTGGCGCGGCAACGCGAATCGATCGCGCCGCGCCGAACTGATCGCTCTCTCTATAACAGCGAACGTATTATCCGTCCTTCTTGCCTGCGGGTCAGTGCAAGTCGCCAGACCGGACATCCTTTTCCACTCTCTCTTTATTCAATTGCTTTGCAGAGAATTCAGTTGCTTCATCGAAACTGTAGCGATCTTTAAGCATTCACTGCGCCGCCCTCCCCTGCGCACAGCGCACTTCTCCCCGTCATTCCCTTTGCGATTCTCTGCTCTCCGAATCTTTCGGCGCGAAAGACCATGTATTTCCGGGGGAATCAGACGCCTCCAAACCGTAACCGAGCGCGATTGATCCGGCGATTGGCAAGACTCAGTCGCGCGGAAACCGCACTTCACCAGGCTGGAATAGCGATTGCGATGGCCGATTCCTTAAACATTCTTTAAGAGTCGTAGCGGCTGCCGGATCAAATCGTGTCTTTTTTGCAACAGACAGAATTCATCGACAGGGATTGCCGCCCGACGGGGCACATAGCAGTTGCGTGCAGAATGGGGATGGGTATCTTCGGATTCGGAAGAGAGGCGGGTAGCCGTGGTTCTTCTTTGAGTTGGGGATGGGAAAGATAACGCTGCCCGACAGCATTTTACCCAGACCGAAATTAAAATTTGACTGGAGGTCAGAAAATGAAAATCAAGAGCCTGCTTCTCGGCTCCGCTGCAGCACTGTTTGCAGCCTCTGGCGCATCCGCAGCCGACGCCATTATCGCTGCTGAGCCGGAACCCGTTGAATATGTCCGCGTCTGCGACGCGTTCGGCAACGGCTACTTCTACATCCCGGGCACCGAAACCTGCCTTCGCATCAGCGGTTATGTCTGGTTCCAGGTTGGCGCGACGAACGTCAGCTGGGAAGACGAGTATGACGACAGCTGGGAAAACAGCACACGTGCTCGCGTCAACATCGACGCTCGGTCTGATACGGAATGGGGCGAACTCGCTTCCCGTATCCGTCTTCAGGGCACTTGGGGCACAAACACTGATGGCCCTGATCTGATCGACCAGGCCTGGATCCGTCTCGGCGGCCTGTTCATGGGTTACTCAGAATCCTACTGGGTAAACGCCTACAACACCGGCCCGACGAACTTCGGTTCGCACTCCTGGGACGGCATGGGTTACGGCTACCAGCAGCGTCACCAGATCGGTTACACCTTCAACACCGGCAACTTCTACATCGCTGGTTCAGTTGAAGACAATCAAGGCACCGACTGGACGCCGAACTTCGTTGGTAAGGTCGGCGGCGCACTTGGCCCGGTTAACCTCTTCGTGAAAGCTGGTTACGACGCTGACACCGAGAACGCTGGTTACGGCGCTGGCTTGGTCACAGACGTTGGCTCTGCTGGTAACTTCATCCTCTATGGTTACTATGCTGAAGGCGCAACTGCTTACGGTGGTAACAAGAGCTTCGCAGCCGACACCGGCACCGGCCTCTGCACCTTCGGTGGTCTGGGCGTATTCTCCAACTGTCAGCTTACTCCTGAGTGGTCAGTCCTCGGTTCGTTCCGTTGGCAGTTCACGCCTGAGTTCTCCGCTTCTATCGGCGGTCAGTACTTCGGCGACTTCTACTTCCCGGCTTCGACGGTCAGCACTGGCATCGACGCTTGGCAGGCAGAACTTGAACTGGTCTGGACTCCGGTCACGGACTTCGAAATCCGTGCTTACATCCAGTACTTCGACGCCGATCAGGTGGGCGAAATCACGACCGGCTTCCTGCGTTTCACGCGCAGCTTCTAAGTCAGTCTGAACCACAGTCAAAGAAGCCCGGTAGCATCTGCTACCGGGCTTTTTCGTGCGATATGTTTGTCGCCGTGATCCGGCCTTGTCCCTTTCGGACAAGGCCGGATCTTTTTTAGTGGGTCATGTTGTTGAGCGCGTCAGCGCACACATCCAGATGCTTTGGCGACAAATGGGCGTAGCGCAAGGTCATGCTGAGCGTCCTGTGTCCCAGGAATTCCTGGATCCTCTTGATATCGACGCCAGACTGGGCAAGCCGCGACGCGCATGTGTGCCGCAGCACGTGGGGCACGACTTGCGGATCATTGCGCATCGTGGTCCGGCTCTTGGCCAAGTTCCAGCCGTCACGAAATTTTGGATAGGGGATGTCCTGAAACGGACCGCAATGCGCGCGCTCCTGATTCCTCACCTCTTTAACGACACTCTGAGCCCTGCGGCTGAGTGGAATGGTTCGTGGACGATGAGACTTGGTTTCCCAGAAGGTCGTATGTCCAGGTTCGATGTCGGCCCAGTTGAGTTTCAGGGCTTCGCCAATGCGCGCGCCGGTTTCAGCCAGGAAGCGTGAAAGCTGCGCATATTTTCTGTCTTCCATCTCCAGTTCACCCAGCAGATCGGCTTCCTCTTCCTGCGTCAGGAAACGGATCCGACCATTGCGTTCCGGCAGTTTCTGAAAATCCGGAAGGTTGACGAGAAAGCCGTTCTTTTGATGCTTTCGCAGCAATTTCGAAAGACTGGCAAATTTGCGATTGATGGTCGAGTTCCTGTTTCCTTTTTTTCGGAACTCGATCGTCAAGGCGTCAAGAAGCTCGTTGTCGAACTCCCGCTGATTATTGATAGTCATAAATCGATGCATCTCGTCGATATAGGATCGGCAGGCCTCCTTGTGCTTGCCGGGTTCCCACAGCAAATCGCCGTAGCGCTCCCATAGATCGAGAAGATGATAATCCATATGCATTTACACACTCCGCGCCTGTTGAATTAACGACCAAGGCAATAGCTTAAATATCGGTTGTGTAAAATATGGATGCGTATATTTAGTTGTATAAAGTCACATCTGGAGACCCGGCAGTCTCGACTGCCAGGTCCAATCTCTTGGTCAAAACGGTTCGTTTTGGTGGGCTGCCCCGAAGAACAGCGTTGTCACGTCAAGCGAACCGTTCCTCTTTCAGCCTTCAGACCGGCTTAGAAGCTACGCGTGAAGCGCAGGAAGCCGGTCGTGATATCGCCGATATCATCGGAGTCGAAGTACTGAACGTAAGCACGGATTTCGAAGTCCGTGATCGGGGTCCAGACCAGTTCGAGTTCGGCCTGCCAGGCGTCAATACCAGTGCTGATATTCTGGTAGGTAGTTCCGGCCGGGTAATAGAAATCACCAAAATATTGACCACCGATCGACGCCGAGAATTCAGGCGTGAACTGCCACCGGAACGAACCGAGGACCGACCATTCAGGCGTTACCGAACAATTTGCAAAGGAAAGTACGCCAAACAGACATTCACCGGTGGCCGTATCGGTCTTGAAGCTCTTGTTGCCGCCATATGCGGTGGCGCCGTCCGGAGCATAGTAGCCGTACAGGATGAAGTTACCGGCGGAGCCGATGTCCGTCACCAGACCGGCGCCGTAACCGGCGTTGCCTGTGTCGTCGTCATATCCGCCTTTGACAAAGACGTTGACCGGGCCGAATGCGCCCCCGATCTTGCCAACGAAGTTCGGCGTCCAGTCGGAATTGTCGTTATCCTCAACAGAACCAGCGATGTAGAAGTTGCCGGTGTTGAAGGTGTAACCGATCTGCTGGCGCTGCTGATAGCCGTAACCCATACCGTCCCAGGAGTGCGAACCGAAGTTCGTCGGGCCGGTGTTGTAAGCGTTTACCCAGTAGGATTCCGAATAGCCCATGAACAGGCCGCCGAGGCGGATCCAGCCCTGGTCAACGCCGACAGGTCCGTCGCCATTGTCTCCGAAAGTGCCCTGAAGACGGATGCGGGAAGCAAGTTCGCCCCATTCCGTGTCAGACCGAGCGTCGATGTTGACGCGAGCACGAGTGCTGTTTTCCCAGCTGTCGTCATAGCTGGAATCGTAGCTCACATTGGTTGCGCCAACCTGGAACCAGACATAACCGCTGATGCGAAGGCAGGTTTCGGTGCCCGGGATGTAGAAGTAGCCGTTGCCGAACGCGTCGCAGACGCGGACATATTCAACGGGTTCCGGCTCGGCAGCGATGATGGCATCGGCTGCGGATGCGCCAGAGGCTGCAAACAGTGCTGCAGCGGAGCCGAGAAGCAGGCTCTTGATTTTCATTTTCTGACCTCCAGTCAGAATATGGAAGCCTGCAGTATTTTTTTAATAAGCTATTGTTTGTCAAAAGCTTTTCAATTTCATGGATTCAAAGGATAATTTTTTGGCGCTTTCTCACACCGGAAAAAGGCCCGCCAGGCAAGGAAATTGCGCGCGCTCGGGACTGGAATCAGTCGCCAAAAGCGTCCTGAAGCCTCAGTTGGCTTGCGAAATCCCCGAATTCGGTGTCGCCGCGGCTATCGAACTGGAGGCCCGCGCGGCTGCCTGTCTCGTCGCCGCCAGACCTGCTCGACGTCCCGAACTGGGTCGAAACGTAACCGCTGACGCGCAGGCAGGTTTTCGTGCCCGGAACCAGCGCATAGCCTTCGCCATAGGAAGCACAAACGCTGTTATCTTCCTCATATTCAAAGGAATCCAGCGAATCGAACGTCAACTCCTCATCCGCGAAAGCGTTGGAACAGCTCAAAACACCGAATGTCAAAACGGCCGCAGAGAGAGATTTCGTAAACATACAACGCCTTTCGCCGATACCGCCCGTCCAGCAAGACGGGCCAGGATCCGTGTGAAAGACAATGCGCGGTGATTCTGGTGATTTCAAGTCCACCGGCCGGATTGGAGGCCAGCGCCCGTCAGTGCATCGTCATCCACTCGCGAGCAGAACGCAGCGCGGAAGCGAGTTCGCCCTTGCTCATAGTCTTGGCCAGATCGGCGCGCAATTCCGCAGCCCTCTCCGAGCCCTTGATGGCTGCTATGTTGAACCATTTGTGGGCTGCGACGTAGTCCAGGGGACAATCGCGACCGATCGCATACATCATTCCCATTTCACAGAAAATATCGGCTTCCGCCTTGCCGCCTGCCACTGCTAGCTGCTGATCGAGCATTTCGTAACGCGCCATCTTCTTGTCCCCGTTGGTTCGTTTGTCTTGCCTGTTAAACTTCCGAGAGAGCCCCGGTTCTTGCCGGTTTGTCCGGCGTTTTGTTGATGAGGCGAGTGTGCACGCAGCCGCTGAATCCGGTGTTAAACAGCATGATTAACTGGAGGAAAACAAAACTCAAACGATTGGTAAATTTGGTTTTTTGTTAAACATCGCAGCGCCCGGCTTTGCGCGGTTTCGCAATGAATTTAATAAAATTGCAGGAATTCGAATTGAAACCCTTTGCTAACCACAGCGAAAGGCGGCGTCGTAAAATTTCTTCATTCCGCGTCCGGATGTGACCGATTGGCAGCCGACAGAATTCCCGATATCGTCGTCCGCAAGACCCTGAATGTGGAGGAGAAATGATATGTTCAGACGGTTGCTTATCTGCGCGCTGCTTCCCGGATTGCTATTCGCGCCTTCGGCCCTGGCCGCCGACGCCATACAAGGAAACTGGACGACGGAGTCCGGGGAAACAGCCTCAATCGCGCCTTGCGGCAGCGGAAATTTCTGCATCACGCTGAAAACCGGCTCCTATGCAGGCAAGAAGATCGGCACGCTCGCCAATAGCGGCGGCGTCTACAAGGGCAAGATCACGGATCCTGCTGACGACAAGACCTACAGCGGCAAGGCGTCGATCTCCGGCGCAACGCTCAAGATGAGCGGTTGCGTGCTTGCCGGCCTGATTTGCCGCTCCCAGAACTGGAAAAGGCAGTAGGAAGCAATTCTCAAGACAGCGGGCGTCAGCGTCGCGCCCGTTGTCCAAAGAGAACCTTCTGGACTTCCTTGTCATCGGCAAGGTTCGCCTGGCGGCGCTTGTCCTTGCCGACTTCCGTTCCCCTGATTACGGCCGGGCGCGCCCGCATCGTTTCGAACCAGCGCTTGAGATTCGGAAACTCGTCGAGATCCTGACCCTGGCGCTCGTAAGGCATGACCCAGCCGATACACGCCATGTCGGCGATCGAATAGTCGCCGGCCAGGAATTCGCGATCCTTCAACCGCGTATCCATGACGCCATAGAGACGGTTCACCTCGTTCGTGTATCTGTCGATGGCGTAGGACACCTTCTCCGGAGCATATTGTCTGAAATGATGGGCCTGGCCGGCCATCGGGCCAAGACCGCCCATCTGCCAGAAAAGCCATTCATCGACGGCGACACGCACGCGCTCGTCCGACGGATAGAAACGACCAAACTTGCGGCCGAGATATTGCAGGATTGCGCCGGATTCGAACACCGATATCGGTTCGCCGCCCGGACCTTCCGGGTCAATGATCGCCGGCATCCGGTTATTTGGAGCGATCTTCAGGAATTCCGGCTGGAACTGTTCCCCCTTGCCGATGTGCACGTACTTCACGTCGTAGGGACATTCGAGTTCCTCGAGCATGATGGAAATCTTCCAGCCATTCGGCGTGGGCCAGTAGTACAGTTCGATCGGGCTGGTCTGCTTGGTCATGGGAAGCTCCGCAAATTGTAATGTTACTCACTTAGTGCACCGGAGGGACTTCGTGAAGCAAGGGGGCGATCCGGTCAGAAAAAAGAGATGAACGGCGGATGGAACGGTCGTGTTTCTGCACTGGGCCTGGTCTGTCCATGGGAACATTGCCTTCGCGTCATTTCATCGGAGTCGCTGCGACCTGCCATATCATTGTCGCGCCGGCTATCCATTCCGCGCATTCTCCGTCACACGAGCGCCCCGGGTCGCCGCGCCGCAACCGTATCACACCATTCCGGTCGCTCGGTCCGGCCGTTTCAAATGCTGCTCAAAAATTGGTCAGTGAGACAGTGTTTGTCGTTTAAATGCCATGCCGTCACGACTATATTGGAGCATGGACAAGAGAATCAAACATCACGAACATATCTCGATCGTATCGCCTCCGGAGATCCCGGACGCCTCGTATTCCGATGCGCGGGAAGCGGTCGACGCGATTGAGGCCATCTATAATCGAAACGTCAATTTCCTGCGTAAGAAATTTCTATCGCTGGGCGCCGGCAAGGATTTCGAGCTCTGCCGGCATCGCGCCTATTATCCGCAGGTCTCCCTTTCGACCTCGACTTTTTCGCAGGTCGATTCGCGCCTCGCATTTGGCCATGTTCCGGCTCCGGGAAATTATACAGCAACCATAACCCGTCCCGATCTGTTCAGATCCTATCTGGAAAAACAGCTTGATCTGTTGATCCGAAACCACAATGTTCAGCTGCAGATTGGCGAATCGGATACGCCGATCCCGCTGCATTTCGCCATGGGCGACGACACGATTGCGGAAGCCGCCATGGCCAATCCGATCACCACGCCGCTGCGCGATCTCTTCGACACGCCCGACCTTACCATCACCAACGACGCCATCGTCAACGGCACCTACGACATAGACAATGCGGACCAACTTCCGCTTGCCGCCTTCACGGCCCAGCGGGTCGACTATTCACTGGCGCGTCTGTCGCATTACACGGCCACGCGCGCCGAGCATTTCCAGAACTTCGTCCTGTTCACGAACTATCAGTTCTATATCGATGAATTCTGCGAGCACGCGCGCGAACTGATGCGCAATGGCGGCGGCGGCTACTCCGCATTCGTCGAACCCGGCAATGTGGAAACCCGCGCCGGCCAGGATTCGCCGACAGATCCGAAAACCGCCGTGCGCATGCCCCAAATGCCCGCCTACCACCTCAAGAAGGAAGGCCATGGCGGCATTACCATGGTCAATATCGGCATCGGCCCGTCAAACGCGAAAACCATCACGGACCATGTTGCGGTGTTGCGGCCCCATGCCTGGCTGATGCTCGGCCATTGCGCCGGACTGCGCAACACGCAACGGCTCGGAGACTATGTGCTCGCCCACGCCTATGTTCGCGAGGATCATGTGCTCGACGACGATCTGCCGGTCTGGGTGCCGATACCGGCGCTCGCCGAAATACAGGTAGCGCTGCAGGAAGCCGTCGCAGACGTCACCGGCTTCGAAGGGTATGACCTGAAACGCATCATGCGCACCGGCACCGTTGCCACCATCGACAACAGGAACTGGGAGCTGGTTGACCAGAGTGGTCCGGTGAAACGCCTCTCCCAATCGCGCGCCATTGCGCTCGACATGGAATCGGCGACCATCGCCGCAAACGGCTTCCGTTTCAGAGTGCCCTACGGCACGCTTCTGTGCATCTCGGACAAGCCGCTGCACGGCGAACTCAAACTGCCCGGCATGGCGACCGAGTTCTATCGAAAGCAGGTCAACCAGCATCTGAAAATCGGAATTCTGGCGCTGGAAAAACTCGCGGAAATGCCGCCGGAGCGTCTTCATTCCCGCAAGCTCAGAAGCTTCTTCGAGCCGGCTTTTCAGTAACCTATGCTGGCGCGACGCCGTCCCGCCAGTTCGGATCCAGCCGGCTGATGCTGCGGTGACGCCGCCACAGCAGCGCGACCATGACGAGCGCCATGGCGCAGGCGCCCATGCCGATCATAAGCGGGAAACCCGGATTGATCGACATCGTGGCGCCGCCGATGAATGAAGAGGACCCGGAGCCGATTGTGTAGAGGGCGATCGCCACGCCCATGACCCATCCCTGTTCTGTCCCGTTCACGCTTTGGGAGAACATCGACAGCAAAGTCGGATAGGCGAACGAAAACGCGCCGATCAACGGAATGACGAGAACAAAGGCGAGCAGCGGCCATGGATTGACGAGAAGCGCCGCCATCGCGGCGATCATGACGATGACGGTGACCACGATCACCTGAGCCTGTGTTGCGCGGGCTGCGACAGGGCCTACCAGAAACGCGCTGATAAATCCCATGGTCGCACCCATGACGATCATGACGGCGCTGTTTTGAACGGTGTCGAAATGGAAGCGCGTAAACAGGAAGTCGCTCATGAAAATGAAGCAGGCGTTGAAGCCCATCACCGCGAAGAAGAACACCGGCGCCAGCCGCAAAGTGACCGGATGTTCGAGGATCCGCCAGAGCGTCAAAAACACCTCCGAAAGACCGAAATCGATTGCGCGCCGCCTGGCCAGCGTTTCGGAGAAAAACACCGAAATCAGCACGATATTGACCGCAATCAGCAAAATCGCGGTGTAGAGCGGCCATTGTAACGAAGCGTATGCCCCCATCACCGCCTTGTCGCTGAAGACGCCGGTAAAGAGCGGGCCTGTCACCAAACCGAGCGCGACCGCGCCGCCGATATATCCCATCAGCCGCGCCTTCTGCCTGTCGTCATCGCACTGATCGATCAGCGCGGCTTGTGCAATCGGCTGGTTGCCGGCCGTGAAGCCTCCAACAATTCGACCGATAACGAGAAGCGTCAGGCTGGCGGTCTCAAGCGCCATAACGGTGCAGGCATAGGTGGCCAGTGCGCCCACAAGACAAATCAGGATGCAGATCTTGCGGCCGATATAGTCCGAGAGTTTGGAGATAAAAGCCGCCCCGAAGAACCAGGCCGTAAAAAACAGGCCGAGTACGATTCCGAAGCGCATTTCGCGTGAGGCCGCCGACATGGATTTCGGCAGGAAATCCTGGGCCGGATCGAGCATGATCGAGCTTAGAAGCGGGAACAGAAGCCCCTGCCCCAGAATGTCGATATAGACAACGAACAGGAGCGCCAGTCTCGCCATCAGGTTCCCCGGTCCCCTGAAGCCTCGTCACATCTCGGTGTAGACAGGTCCCTCGCCGCCCTGCGGCGGAACCCAGTTTATATTCTGGTTGGGATCCTTGATATCACAGGTCTTGCAGTGAACACAGTTCTGCGCGTTGATGACGAAACGCGGTTCTTCCTCGCCTTCCGTGACCCATTCATAGACAGCCGCCGGGCAGTAGCGGGACGACGGCCCCGCATAGACCTCGAACTCGGAGTCTTTCTGCAGTTCGGGGTTCTTGACCTGCAGGTGAACCGGTTCGTCTTCCTCGTGATTGGTGTTCGACAGGAAGACCGAAGAAAGCCGGTCGAACGTCAGCACGCCGTCGGGCTTGGGATAGTCGATCTTCTTGCAGTCCTTCGCAGGCTTCAGGCAGGCATAGTCCGGCTTGCCGTGCTTCAGCGTGCCGAGGAAGGAAAAGCCGCCGAGAAGCGTGTTGACCCACATGTCCAGGCCACCCAGCATGACCCCGCCGATGGTGCCGAGTTTCGACCACAACGGCTTGACGTTGCGCACGAGTTTCAGGTCCTTGCCGATGTCGCTGTCGCGCCACTCTTCTTCATAGGCCGTGATTTCATCGGACGCGCGGCCGTCCTTCAGCGCCGCTGCGACATGCTCCGCCGCCATCATGCCCGAGAGGACCGCGTTGTGCGAACCCTTGATCCGCGGCACATTGACGAAGCCCGCCGAACAGCCGATCAGCGCTCCGCCCGGGAAAGTCAGTTTCGGAACGGACTGCCATCCGCCTTCGGTGATGGCGCGGCCGCCATAGGAGATTCGCTTCGCGCCTTCAAAGGTGGGCGCGATCGCCGGATGCGTCTTGAAGCGCTGAAACTCGCCGAATGGCGAGAGATACGGATTCTGATAGTTCAAGTGCATCACAAAGCCGACGGCGACCTTGTTGTCTTCGAGATGGTAAAGGAACGATCCGCCCCCGGTCTTCATGTCGAGCGGCCAGCCGAAACTGTGCTGGACAAGGCCGGGCTGATGCTTGTCCGGCGCAACTTCCCAGAGCTCCTTGACGCCGATGCCGAATTTCTGCGGCTCGCGGCCCTTCGCCAGATCGAACCGGCTGATTAGTTGCTTGGCGAGCGACCCGCGCACGCCTTCGCCGATCAGCACATATTTGCCGTGCAATTCCATGCCGCGCGCGTAGTTCGGTCCGGGTTTGCCCTCGCGATCCAGGCCCATGTCGCCGGTCGCGACGCCCATCACCGCGCCGTCGTCATTGTAGAGCAATTCGGTCGCCGCGAAGCCGGGATAGACCTCGACGCCCGCCTCTTCCGCCTTGGCGCCCAGCCAGCGGCATACATTGCCGAGCGAGACGATGTAGTTTCCGTGATTGTTCATCAGCGGCGGCATCATGAAATTCGGCAGGGTGATCGAGCCGGCGGGACCCAGAAACAGGAACTTGTCTTGTTTGACGGGGGTTTTAAACGGATGTTCGGGGTCTTCGCGCCAGTCCGGCAGAAGCCGGTCCACGCCGACTGGATCGACCACGGCGCCCGACAGGATATGCGCGCCGACCTCGGCGCCCTTTTCCAGGACAACCACCGACATTTCCGGATCGAGCTGTTTGAGACGGATTGCCGCGGACAGGCCCGCGGGGCCGGCGCCGACGATCACGACGTCGAACTCCATGCTCTCGCGTTCCGGCAGTTCCATCTCTTCGCTCATGCCAAATCCCTCCAAAACTCTTGCGCCTCGGCGTATTCTTACAGGGAATAACCCGCGCGCAAGGCCAGTGCAATTGTTTAGAACCATTCCGTTCTTCAGATATTGAATTACCTTGACGTAAACGTAAGTCAACATCAACCGTCTGAAAGGAGCGAATGCGCCGATGTTCCGCAACCTGTGGCCAACGGCGTCGCGCGCATTTCGTCCACAGCCTGTTCTCCCCCACAGTTTGCTTTTCACCGACCGGTCGCTGCGATAGGATCAGGGCATGACGGCAAGTGATGAAAAAACGGCTCAGGCGGAACCGGATGTCAATCTGGCGACATTGCTGCGATTCTACGCCGAATCCGGCGTTGATACGCTTGTCGGAGATGAGCCGGTCGACCGTTTTGTGGAATCTGAGAAGCTTGAACCGGCTCCAGCGCCTGCTCGCGCGCTGCCGGAAAAGTCCCCGCCTCCCGGCCGCAGCGAAAAGAGCGGACCGCAATCTCCGCCGCCCGCGGCGGCGCCTGCAGCCGCAGCCATTCCGGATCAAGCCGCGGTGAACAATGCGCGGGAAACCGCAGCGAAAGCAGCCTCAATCGACGCTTTGCGCGAGGCGCTGCTCGCTTTCAACGGCTGTAATCTGCGCTCCGGCGCTCGCAACACGGTCTTTGCGGACGGCAATCCGGCCGCAGACATCATGCTCGTAGGCGAGGCTCCGGGACGCGACGAGGACAGGCAGGGTCTGCCCTTCGTCGGGCGCGCAGGACAATTGCTCGACAGAATGCTGGCCGCAATCAACCTGGATCGTGAAAGCGTCTACATCACGAACATGATCCCCTGGCGTCCTCCCGGCAACAGAACGCCGACGCCCTTCGAGATCGAACTGTGCCGGCCGTTCATCGAACGACATATCGCGCTTGCGAACCCGAAAATCATCGTCTTTCTCGGCAATGTCTCGACCAAGTCGATGCTCAATACGACGCGCGGCATTCTTTCGATCCGCGGCTCGTGGACGCGCTACAAACTGGGCGACGCGCTGGACATACAGGCGCTTCCGACGTTGCACCCCGCCTATCTCCTGCGTAATCCCGCGCACAAGCGCCTGTCTTGGATGGATTTCCTGGCGCTCAAAAAACGCGCTGATGAAGTCGCATCACAGCCGGACGACAGTTGACGCCAGCAAGTCGGAATTATACGCGCCTGTCGCAAATTGGGGCGCATGTCGTTTCCAGATGTGAAAGCGTTAAAGGTATCCGTCCGATTCGTCGACAGGGATCCACAGCCGACTCGCTGCGAAAACGGAGCTTCCACCGAATTGAACTCAGTTTCAGGCAAGGACTGATTTGATATGGCCCGCAATCTGTTGCCCGTAGCAAGCCTGCTATTGTCCGTATTCTTCATGATGATCGGCGGCGGTCTGGCCGGCTATCTCCTGCCGCTTCGCGCGGTGGGCGAAGGCTGGTCGACATTCCATATTTCGATGATCGCGACGAGCTATTCGCTCTTCTTCACGCTGGGATGCATCGTGGTCCCGCGCATGGTGCTGCGCGTCGGCCATGTACGCGTCTTTGCGGTTCTGGCTGCGCTCATGTCGATATCGCTGCTCATGCATGCACTTATCGTCGACATCCCCGCCTGGATCCTCATTCGCGGCATCGCAGGATTTTCGATCGCCGGCGGCTATATGGTGATCGAAAGCTGGCTCAACGAACGGGTGACCAACGAGACGCGCGGCGCCGTCTTTTCGGTCTATATGGTCGTGTCCATGATCGGATTGATGGCTGGCCAATACATGGTTCCGCTCGGCAATCCCATGTTGCCGACCCTGTTCATGGTCTGCGCCGTGATCTACGCCATGGCGCTGATCCCGACAGGCCTGTCCAACGCGCAGTCGCCGCAGCCGCTGACGCAGGTGTCCATTAACCTGAAGCAGCTTTACCTGACATCGCCCGCCGCGGTGATCGGCTGTCTGCTTGCAGGCGTCATCGGCGGTAGCTGGCTCAACCTGGCGCCCGTCTATGCGCAACTGAGCGGCCTTTCCACAGCTTCGGGCGCAACCATGCTGGCGCTCGCCATGTTCGGCGGGGCGTTGCTCCAGATTCCACTTGGCAGAATGTCGGACCGCATGGATCGCCGCTACGTCATGGCGTTCGCCGGAGGCGTCGGCGCTTTCATGTGCGTTCTCGCGATGCTGTTCGGAACCAGCAACCTTTATGTCTTCTTCGCGATCATGTTCATGCTCGGAACCGTGCTGTTTCCAATCTACGCCCTGAGCGTCGCCCACGCCAACGACCAAGCCGAAGCGCACGAATTCGTCGTCATCTCGAGCGGCCTGCTCATCGTCTACGGCATCGGGACGATCGTCGGCCCAATGATCTCCGGCGCCCTGATGGATCAGATGGGCCCCTTCGCGATGTTCATCGTTATTGGCCTGGGCTTCCTGGCCTATGCTCTGCATTCGCTTTATCGCAGCTACCGCAGGGAGCGCGCGACCGAAGAGGAAAGGGTCGAGTTCCAGCCTATACCGGTCACGCGCAACCAGACGCCGCAAACCTACGAACTCGACCCGCGCGTCGACATTGATCCGGAGGAAAACGCCGACACAGCTTAAGGCAGAGGTCTGATTCAACGGACAGTTTTGGCGTTTGCCGCAGGACGTCCGGAGGCGCCGATTCTGTCGTCAGACGGACCGGACGAACTCCGCTTCCTTGCCAACCGCAAGGCGCACTCCGCATTCAAGCATGGTCTGGAGCCTGTCGGCGACAAGCGAGCGCCAGGCCTGGTTTTCGGCAAGCACGGGATCGAAAAGACCGGGAAGACCATGGAGCGCGTCGGCGATGTCACGCGCCGTCGAAAGACCTGCTATCGCGTCGTGAATTTCATGCTCGCGCGGATCCCGCAGGGCAAAGCGGGCATCGTCATCTTTCCGCCCCAGACAGTATCGCATCCATGCCGCAACGGTAAATGCAAACGGACGCAGGTCGCCATGCGCCCTGAGGGTGTCCATTGCGGGGGCGAGAATGCGCTGAGGCAGCTTCTCGGTGCCGTCCATCGCAATCTGGCGGGTTTCGTGCGCGATGGCCGGGTTTTCGAATCGTGTGACGAGATCACGGCGATATTGATCGAGATCGAAATCCGAAACCGGTGGCAGCGTTTGCTGGGCGGCCTGGATATGCCGGTCGACCAGAAGAGAAAGATCGTCGTCGGCCATCACGTCGCGAACATAGGCGCGTGACGCTAGAAAACCCGTGTAAGCCAGCATGGAATGCGCGCCGTTCAACATGCGCAGCTTCATCATTTCATAGGGTCGCACACCGTCTACAAAAAGAGCTCCGCCTATCTCCCAGGCCGGACGCCCCGCGGTAAAGCGATCTTCGATCACCCATTGGCTGAAGGGTTCCGTCTCGACTGCGGCCAGGTCCCTGCACCCTGTCAGGCGAGTTGCTTCCTTATAGGTCGCTTCAGTCGGCGCCGGCGTTATCCGGTCGACCATCGACGAGGGAAAGGAAACGCTCTCCCTGATCCACGACGCAAGATCCGGATCGATCCGGTTGGCGAAATCCACAACGCCTGCGCGGAGGAGTTCGCCGTTTTCCGGCAGATTGTCGCAACACAGCACAGTGTAGGGCGCTATATTGTTTTCTCGTCGGCGACGGAGGCTCTCGACGATCAGACCGATAGCGCCGGCAGGCGTGTGCGGACTGGCGAGATCCGCGGCGATCGCCGGATGAAGCGGATCAACGGCCATGGCCTTGCGATCAATGCCGTAGGCCTTTTCAGTCACGGTCAATGTGACGACCCGCGTTTGCGGCCTTGCAAGCGCAGCGAGAGGCGCATCGCTGTCGCGTGTCGCGGCGATCACCCGATCAATCGAAGCGACAACGCGTCCGGACACGCCATCAACGCCGCGCTCGATGAGCGTGTACAATCCGCTCTGGGGATTCATGGCGTCGGCGATCGCCGGGCTTCGCAGGCTGACGCCCACGATGCGCCAGTCTCCACCCGCCTCGCTCAGCGCATCGTCGGTGTAAACGGCCTGGTGGGCGCGATGGAAGGCGCCGGTTCCCAGATGCACGATTCCGCACCCATGATCCGCCGGATCATATCCGGGACGGCGCGCCGGACCTGTGACGTCCGCGAGCGCCGTCAGACGTTTTTGCGGTCCGGTCACTGCTCACCCGACGGAGCGATGTCGCGCAGTGAGCCATGCGACAGCGCTGCGGCGACGCCGCGCAGTTCGGCGAGACCTTTCAATCGTCCGATCGCCGGATACCCCGGCTGCGCTTTTCGATTGTGGTCGTCGAGGATGTTCTGACCATGGTCGGGACGCATCGGGATCGACCAGTCCTTTCGGCCGGCCTTGCGCCGCCGCTCTTCCTCGCGCAGCGCCGCGGCGATGACAGCCACCATATCGGTGTCGCCCCCCAGGTGTTCGGCCTCGTAGAAAGAGCCGCGGACACCGTCGGCTTCGCGTTTGACGTTGCGCAGATGCAGGAAGTGAACGCGATCGCCCAGTCGCTCCATCATTCCCGGCAAGTCATTGTCAGGACGGGCGCCCAGCGAACCGGTGCAAAGCGTGATGCCGTTTGCAGGCAGATCAACCGCATCCATCATGTATCGGTAATCATCCTCGGTGGACATCAGTCTCGGAAGGCCCAGCAGATCGAATGGCGGATCATCAGGATGGCAGCACATGCGAAGGCCCAGATCCTCGGCGACCGGGACGACTTCAGAGAGGAAGTCCACAAAATTTTGTCTCAGCGCCTCCTGTGGGATGTGGTCGTATTCGGCCAGATGCCGGCGCACGTCCTCCAGAGAAAAGCTTTCCGCGGCGCCCGGCAGACCAAACACGACGTTCTTCGCCAGAGCCGCGCGCTCCGCGTCGCTCATCTGCGCATGATGGTCGGACGCCATCGCGACGACGTCTTCGGGATAGTCTTGCGTCGCGCCCTTTCGTTCGAGAATGAATATGTCAAAGGCGGCGAATACGGCGTAGTCAAAACGCATGCAGGTCGCGCCGCCCGGCACGCGCCAGGCAAGGTCCGTGCGCGTCCAGTCCAGAACCGGCATGAAATTGTAGCAAATGGTCTCGATACCCGCTTCAGCCAGATTGCGCAGGCTCGATTTGTAGGCGTCGTAGTGGCTGCGCCAGTCGCCGTTCTTCTTCTTGATGTCTTCCGACACAGGCAGGCTTTCGACGACTTCCCAGACAAGACTGGACGCAGCGCCGTCCGTTTGCATCGCA
This sequence comes from Hoeflea sp. CAU 1731, assembly GCF_039888615.1. Taxonomy (NCBI): domain Bacteria; kingdom Pseudomonadati; phylum Pseudomonadota; class Alphaproteobacteria; order Hyphomicrobiales; family Rhizobiaceae; genus Hoeflea; species Hoeflea sp. CAU 1731. The sequence goes on from NZ_JBDQQS010000021.1 coordinate 59,408, forward strand.
ATGTCCTGCTGTCTTTTTCTGATTTCCTCAGCCGTCCACACGGCGCCGGTCGGCACGTGATGGAGAGCCGTCACCACGCCCTCCACGCCTGCCTGCAGCATGTCGTCAACAGTCACCTGGTCGTGAGGGCCGAACCAGCGCCATGTTTGTCGCATCTTTTTATCCGTTTATGCCTAGGCATTTTTTCGACAGGCGTCGCCAATCACTTCGCATCATTGGCTTACCTCCCTTTGTCAAGCTTTCTGGCTGTCTAGCAGAAATCAGGCTTATTGACTAGTATGGAAGTATGGTGTAATCGCTGCTCGAGGAGGCTCCAGATGACGATCCAGCACAAGCGTCGGCAGATGCTCGATTTCGGAATTGCGGTGGGACCGCAGATCTACCGGATCCTGCGCGACCGGATCATCAGCAACGATCTTGAGCCTGGAATCCGGATTTCAGAGTCCGAAATCGCCTCCGAATATGCGACCAGCCGCCAGCCCGTGCGCGAAGCTTTCATCAAGCTCTCTGAAGAAGGACTGGTGGAAATCCGTCCCCAACGCGGGACACTTGTTCGAAAAATCGATGGCGAATCAGTGATGGACGCCCGCTTCGTGCGCGAGGCGGTGGAAGCCGATATCGTCAAGCAGCTCGCCGACAGCGTGACTCCCGAAACGGTTGCAAAATTGCGACATGAAATCAGCGCTCAGCGGCAGGCTGAAAGCGACCCGGTCCGTTTCATGGAACTCGACGAGCGCTTTCACGCATTGCTTGCGGACTTCGCCGGAAAGGCAAGGGTCTGGAAGCACCTGGAGGGCCTGAAGTCGCAAATGGACCGGGTGCGCCACCTGTCCATGATGCGATTTCCCGTGACCAAGCTCATCGCCCAGCATGCCGCGATCGTCGAGGCAATCGCCAGGCGTGACAGGAATGAGGCGGAGGCCGCCATTCGCGGTCATCTGCGCGAAATCCTGAACGATCTTCCCGCAATCGAGAAAGCAAACCCGGAGTTCTTCGAGAACCGGCCATAACGGCCTCAACCCGATAAGCACCACCCAAGGAGGAAACAATGAAACTGTCTGTACTCGGTAAATCAATCATCGGCGCTCTCGCCGCCGGACTGCTTGCAACATCGGCGCTTGCCGCCGACATGACCCTCAAGCTGGGACACCTCGCCAACGAGGAAAACCCCTGGCACAAGGCATCTGTCAAATTCGGCGAGGAACTGAGCCGCCTGACCGACGGCCGCATCGAGGTCGAAGTCTACGCCAACGAGTCGCTCGGCAAGGAAGTCGACCTGATCAACGGCATGCAGCTCGGCACCGTCGACATGACGATCACCGGCGAAACGCTGCAGAACTGGGCCCCGATGGCGGCGCTGCTCGCCGTTCCCTACGCCTATTCGTCGATCGAAAACATGGACGAAGTCGCTTCCGGCGAAATCGGTGAGCAGATCAAGGCGCAGATCATCGAAAAGGTCCAGATCCGTCCCATCGCCTATTTCGCGCGCGGACCGCGCGATCTCACGTCAAACCGCCCGATCGCGTCGCCGGATGATCTCAATGGTCTGAAAATGCGCGTGCCGAACGTGCCCCTGTTCGTGGACGTCTGGAAAGCGCTGGGCGCAAATCCCGGACCGATGGCCTTCTCCGAAGTCTTCACCTCGCTCCAGAACGGCACCATCGAGGCGCAGGAAAATCCGCTGGCGCTCATTCGTTCGGCCAACTTCTACGAAGTCCAGAAATACGTGAACATGACCGATCACGTGCGTTCCTGGATCTACCTGACGATTGCGGAATCGACCTGGAACAAGCTGTCCGACGCGGACAAGGAAGCGGTCATCGAAGCCGCCGCCGCCGCCCAGGCCTATGAGCGCGAGCTGTTCAACGCTTCCCTCAGCGAAGATCGCGCGTTCCTCGAGTCCAAAGGCATGACCTTCGTCGAAGTCGATGGCGCGGCCTTCCAGGCAAAGGCCAAGGACGCAGTGCTCGCCAACGTCAATGACGAAATCAAGCCGATCGTCGAAGGCTTCTTCGCTCAATAAATGAAACGCGGGCGCCGGAGAGCCTGTTTCCGGCGCCCGCGCATTGACTGGCTGGCAAGATGCGCAGTGTGATTTCAGCAATCGTGACCATCAGCCGTTTCGCGACCGGAGCGGCGTTTTTCGTGCTGATGGGGGCCGTCCTGATTCAGGTTCTGGGCCGATCCGTGTTTCTCAATTCGCCGGTCTGGACGGAAGAACTGACCCGGTTCGCGCTGCTGTATCTTGCTGCGTTCGGCGCGGGGCTTTCGTTGAGAAGCGGCGACCTCGTCAATGTCGACATCATCGCCGAGTCGCTGCCCGGCGCATGGCCGAGGCGATTGCGGTTTCTCGGTGCGGTGGCCACGGCCCTCCTCTGCGCCATGCTTGTCCTGCCCGCCTGGAAATTCACGTCCATCGGCGCCATGCAGACCTCTCCGGCTCTCGGTTGGCGCATGGACCTCATTCACGCCAGCACGCTCGTGCTCATCGTCTCGCTGCTGATTTTCGCATCGGCCAGGGCCCTGTCGATGCTTTTCGGCCTGTCCAACGGCCTGCCTCATAACAGGTTGGAAGAAGAACACTAATGAGCCTCGCACTCCTTATTGGCGTATTCGCAGGCGGACTGGTCTTTGGCATTCCAGTCGCGGTTACGCTCGGCCTTGCCTCGGCTTCCTACCTGCTGTCTGCTGGTATCCCGCTCGTCGTGATGCCGCAGAAGATGTACGCCGGCATCGACGTGTTCGTACTTCTTTGCATTCCAGGATTCATCCTCGCCGGTAATCTCATGAACAGTGGCGGCATCACCGAACGCATCGTCCGGTTCGCCAATGCGCTCGTCGGATGGGCGCGCGGCGGGCTTGGCCTGACCAATGTGGCGGGATCAATGCTTTTCGGCGGGATTTCCGGAACCGCTGTCGCCGACGCCGCCTCGATCGGGGGCGTGATGATCCCCGGCATGAAGAAGGCGGGATATCCGGCCGACTTTTCAGCGGCGGTGACGGCGGCCTCCTCGACGGTGGGCCCGATCATTCCACCTTCGGTGCCGATGATCATCGTTGGGGCGCTCTCCGGCATCTCGGTCGGGCGCATGTTCATGGCGGGCGCCATTCCGGGCGTCCTGATGGGCCTTGCGATGATGGCGACGGTGTACATCATTGCGGTCCGCAGAAATTTCCCCAGGCAGCCATGGCGCGGCCTCGGCGAGCTTGGCAAGTCGTTCATCGGCGCATTCTGGGCCATCGCCATGACGGCGCTGATCATTGGCGGCCTTATGTCCGGCATCGCGACGCCGACCGAAACCGCGGTCGTCGCCAGCGTCTACGCGTTCGTGGTGGGCAAGTTCATCTACCGCGAACTAAAACTCAGGGATGTCCCCAGGATCATCGTCGACAGCGCGGTTTCATCCGCCGCCATTCTCGCGCTTGTGGGCTTTGCGAATGTATTTGGCTGGATCCTCGTTTCGGAGCGCATACCGCAGATGATTGCCTCCGGCGTCCTGTCGTTCACCGAAAACAAGTTTCTCGTGATCCTTCTGATCAACATCCTTTTGCTGATCGTCGGCATGTTCATGGAAACCATAGCGGCGCTGATCATTCTTTTCGTGCCGTTGCTGGCGCTGGCGCAGGGCGTAGGCATCGACCCTCTTCATTTCGCCACCTTCGCCGTGCTCAACCTGATGATCGGCCTGACGACGCCTCCCGTCGGGGTCTGTCTTTTCATTTGCGCCAACATCGCGAAGCTGCCGCTCACGCCCGTCATCAGGGCGATCGCGCCGTTTCTCCTGACGAACATTCTGGTTCTGCTTCTGGTTTCCTACATTCCGGCGCTGGCGACCTGGTTGCCGTCCGTCATGTTTGATTGAGGAACGCCCCCGATGAAAACCCGTGTCTGCAAACTGCACGCCCGCCACGATATCAGGATCGACACCGAACCGGTTGGCGAACCCGGTCCCGGCGAAGTGTTAATCCATATGGGCGCCGGCGGCATATGCGGCTCCGACCTGCACTACTACCACGACGGTGGCTTCGGGCCGGTGCGCGTCCGGCAGCCGATCATACTCGGGCACGAGATCGCCGGCGTCGTCGTGAAAGCCGGTGAAGGTGTTTCCTCCCTCGCAGCGGGCGACCGCGTTGCGATCAATCCAAGTCATCCCTGTGGCCACTGCGTCTATTGCGATCGCGGCATGTACAATCATTGCCTCGAGATGCGCTTCCTCGGATCGGCCATGCGTATGCCGCACGAGCAGGGTGGATTTCGTGAATACATGGTCGTGGCCGCGGAACAATGCGTCGCCGTCGAGGATCACGTATCGATCGGCGAAGCCGCCTGTTCGGAACCGCTGGCGGTCTGCGTGCATGCGGGCAAGCATGCCGGTCGGCTGAACGGCGCCAAAGTGCTGGTGACCGGCGCTGGCCCGATCGGCGCTCTGTGCGCAGCTGTCGCCGCTCATTCTGGCGCGAGCGAGGTGGTCGTGACCGATCTGCAGAACGCGACGCTCGCGGTTGCTGAAAAGATGGGCGCGACTCGTTGCGTGAACGTCGCCGACGAACCGGAAGCGATGGACGCTTATGCGGCGGACAAGGGATACTTCGATGTCGCGTTCGAGTGTTCGGCCGCCAATCCAGCGATACGCACCGCCATCTCCTGCGTGCGTGCAGGCGGACGGATCGTCCAGGTCGGGGTCGCCGGCGACGTGACCGTGCCGCTCAACATGATTGTGGGCAAGGAGATCGAATTTGTCGGCACGCACAGGTTTCACGAGGAGTTCGCGGAAGCCGTCGGCCTGATCAATTCGGGCGCGATCAACGTGAAACCGATCATCACCGGGACCTATCCGTTCGATGACGCTCTCGCAGCCTTCGAGGCCGCCGGAGACCGGACCCGATCCGTCAAGGTGCAGCTTACTTTTTAGCAGCCTGCCCCAAACCGAAATCAGCCGTTCGGCGTATGGACCTTGCGTTCGTTCCTGCGCTCGATGCCAAGCCGGTGTTCGCGAAGGATGATGAATATGCCCGCGGCGACGACAATGCTGGTGCCGACAAGCATCGAAATCTCGGGAATATCCCCGAACAGGAAATAACCGACGATGATTGCGCCGATGATCGAGGTGTATTCGAACGGCGCGATGGTCGACACTTCCGCGAACCGGTAACTCTGCGTCAGCAATATCTGGCCGATGCCGCCGAAAACGCCGGAGGCAAGCAGCAGCCACAGGGTGGTCATGTCCAGCGCCACCCAGCCGAACGGAAGCGTGGCCAGCGACAACAGCGACGCCGACAGCGAAAAGTAAAGCACGATCGTCGGCGTTCTTTCGGTCTGGATCAGCCGGCGTACGAGAATTGAAACGAAGCCTGCGAGAACCGCCGAAACAAGCGTGACAACAACTCCGAGCGCCTGTCCGTCCTCCCAGTCGCCTTCAAGCAAGGTCAGTTTCGACCAGGAAATGACCACGACCCCGACCAGGCCGACCGCAACCGCCGACCAGCGGTAGACCCTGATTGTCTCGCCCAGAACGGTCGCGGCCAGCACCACCATGATCAGAGGCCTGGCGTAGCCGAGCGCCACAGCGTCAGGCAGCGGCAGAAGCACGATGCCGATGAAACTCAGAGCCATTGCGCTGACGCCGATGAGGCCTCGCCAGAAATGTGAAAACAGGTGTCTGGTGTAGAACGCCGTATGAAGCTGCCCGCGCAAAGCGAGATAGAGAAGAATCGGAACCATCGCCACCGAAGATCGAAAGAAGACGACCTGCCCGGCCGGCACCCTTTCACCGACTTCCTTGATGCAGGTCACCATGCCGAGAAACGCGACAATCGAGGCGATTTTCAGCGCAATACCTAGAAGAGGATTGGTGTGTGTGGCGTCGTCGAAGACGACCGGCTTCTTGTCCAACAGTGCGAGTCCCGCGAACTCCGGCCCGGCTTCTGCCGGGCGCGGCGAATTGCTTTATGCGCCATAACGAATGTTCCGGGAGGCCAGGCGAGGCTTTCGCGCAGGGAGCTGGCGGATAGGCTACCCGAAATCAGCAGGATCGCGACGTGCGCTTTATCCGCCGGCCTGCTGGATCGCCGTCCAGACCCGCAAGGGCGTCGTCGGCATCTCGATATGCCTGATATTGTAGGCGCGGTCCAGCGCGTCGACAACGGCGTTGAGAACAGCCGGACAGGAGCCGATGGTGGCGGCCTCGCCTGCGCCCTTGATGCCCATCGCATTGGTGGTCGACGGGACGTTGCGAGTGGAAAAGTCAAAGGACGGCATGTTGTCCGCCCGCGGCATTGCGTAATCCATGAATGACGCCGTCAGGAGCTGTCCGTCCTCGGAATAGATCGCGTGCTCCAACAGGCACTGGCCGATGCCCTGCACCGCGCCGCCATGGATCTGACCGAGCAGCAGGACGGGATTCACGATCACGCCGAAATCATCCACAATCGTGTAATTCACGATTTCGGTGACGCCCGTTTCCGGATCGATTTCCAGTTCGCATACATGGGTGCCGTTCGGATAGGTTGCCTCGTCCTGCTTGACGTCGCCCATCGCCTTCAGGTCTTCGGGATCCTTGGCCTTGTCCGCAATGTCTGCATAGGACATCCGCCGGTCGGTGCCGACGATGCGGGCTTCGCCGTCGACAAGCTCGATGTCGTCGGGCGCTGCCTCCAGTTCCTCGGCCGCGATCTTGCGCATCTTTTCCGACAGGACTTCGCTTGCGCGGTTTACCGATACGCCGCCAAGCGGTATCGAGCGCGATCCGCCCGTGCCGCCACCGGCGGCGAGATCCTTCGTGTCGCCTTGCTTGACCTTGATCTTGTCGAAATCGATGCCGATCTTTTCGGCGATGAACTGGCTGTAGGCGGTGATGTGTCCCTGCCCGTTCGCCTGGGTGCCGATATGCAGCGTGATCGTCCCGTCCTTGCCGAGCTCCATGAAAGCCGGTTCCGAGCCTGCGAAGGCGCAAGCCTCCACATAGGTCGAAAAGCCGAAACCACGGATACGGCCGCGGCTCTTTGCCTCCTCGGCGCGCGCCTCGAAGCCCGCCCGATCGGCGCGCTCCATCGCGGCGTCCATATGGCCCGCGAATTCGCCGACGTCATAGAGACGACCGGCGGCGGTGCGATAGGGAAACTGTTCCGGCTTGATGAAGTTGCGACGCCTGATTTCCGTCGGATCCATCCCGAGTTCGCGCGCGCAGGCGTCGACGAGCCGCTCGAGCAGAAGCGCGGCCTCCGGCCGTCCCGCTCCGCGATAGGCGTCCACCGAAACAGTGTTCGTGTAGACCGCCTCGATGGTCATGTCGTGGGTCTGGATGTCGTAGACGCCGGTCGCCATGATTGCGCCCAGCGTCGGCACGAATGGACCGAAACCGCTGAGATATGCGCCGAGATTGGCTTTCACTTCGATCTTCAGCGCCGTGAAGCGGCCTTCGGAATCGAGCGCCATAGAGGCCTTGACCAGATTGTCGCGACCATGGAAATCGACCGCAAAGTGCTCTGAGCGATCCGACACCCATTTCACCGGCTTGCCGAGCCTCTTGGACGCTTCCAGCACCAGCGGATATTCCCGGAACACATGAACACGCGTGCCAAAACCGCCGCCCACGTCGCCGGTGACGACGCGCAAGTGATCCTTTTCCATGGGAAAGGTAAAGGAGGAAAGCGAGTTCTGAATATGATGGACGCCCTGGGTGCCGGTCCACAGCGTGGCGTTTTCCTTCGCCTCGTCCCACTCGGCGACGGCCGCGCGCGGCTCCATGTAGTTCGCCACCAGACGTGTGTTTTCGAATTCGATTTCAGTGATGTGATCGGCCTCTGCGAAAGCCTTCTCCGTCGCTTCCGCGTCGCCCTGATGATAGAGATAGACGCGGTTCGTTCCAAGCTCCGGCCACACCAGCGCAGCGTCTTCCTTCAACGCTTCGCCAGTCGTTGCGACAGCGTCCTTATCCTGCCAGTCGATTTCTATCAGTTCGGCGGCGTCCTGCGCCTGCCGGTGGCTGTCTGCGACGATGAACGCCACGGCGTCGCCGACGAAGCGCACCCGGTCCGCGCAAAGCACCGGACATTCCCGCACCTCATGCGCCGTGCCGTCGGCCTGCTTGACGCCGGCATGGCACTTGAGCGGGCCGAGATGCGTCAGGTCGGCGGCGGTGAGGATCAGACGCACGCCTTCGGACGCCGCTGCTTCCTCCACCGATTCGATCTTGAACGTCGCGCTTGCATAGGGAGAACGCACGACATAACCGAATAACTGGCCATCAGGATTGACGTCGTCGCTGTAATTTCCGGTTCCCCGCACCAGGGAATCGTCTTCCTTCCGAAGCGCAGAGGCGCCTACGCCGAATTTCGGTGTGACAGCATTCATTAAAAAAACCTGTATCTGATTGTTGCGAGCCGATCGGGCGCTGATTGTCTGGCATGAGTATAGGACGCAATCGCCGCCTTGTCATCTTTACTGATAATCAATAACCAGACTGCGAAACAGTCGAGGCGCCGGACGCGCGTCCGCATCGCCTCAACGTGACAGACGCAAGGACGGAACGGCCATGAACATCGAAACTTCTCAACACGAAATCCGCCTTGAAGATTACCGGCCGACCGACTTTGTGATCTCCACCGTCGACCTGGCTTTCGATCTCGACCCGCAAAGGACCGTCGTCACGAGCACGATCGCGATGTCGCGTCGTCCGGGCGTCAACAGCGACGCGCCGCTGACGCTCGACGGCGACGAACTCGAATTCGTCTCGCTGAAGATCGACAGCGTCGACGCCGAACCGCACGCTGTCTCACCGGACCGCCTGGAAATCCGCGGTCTGCCGACAGCAGGTGAATTCACCATCGAAATCGTCACGGCCATCGCGCCTGCGTCGAACACCAAGCTGATGGGCCTCTACAGCACCAATGGCGTCTACTGCACCCAGTGCGAGGCGGAAGGCTTTCGCCGCATCACCTATTTCCTGGACCGGCCGGACGTGCTCGCCGTCTACACGACGACCATCCGGGCAGACGCCAAGGCCGCGCCGCTGCTCCTTTCCAACGGCAATCCGGTCGACAGCAGGCTGCTCGACAATGGCAGGCATTTCATCACCTGGAACGATCCGCATCCGAAGCCGAGCTACCTCTTCGCCCTCGTCGCCGGAGATCTCGGCGTCGTGGAAGACAGCTTCACCACCGCGTCGGGCCGCAAGGTCAAGCTCGCCATCTATGTCGAGCACGGCAAGGAAGAGCGGGCCGCCTACGCAATGGATGCGCTCAAGCGGTCGATGCGATGGGACGAGGAACGCTTCGGCCGCGAATATGATCTCGACATCTTCATGATCGTCGCCGTGTCGGATTTCAACATGGGCGCGATGGAGAACAAGGGGCTCAATGTCTTCAACGACAAATACGTCCTTGCGGACCCCGATACGGCGACCGACGTCGACTACGCCAATATCGAAGCGATCATCGCCCACGAGTATTTCCACAACTGGACCGGCAACCGCATCACGTGCCGCGACTGGTTTCAGCTCTGCCTGAAGGAAGGGCTGACGGTCTATCGCGATCACGAATTCTCCGCCGACATGCGCTCGCGCGCCGTCAAGCGCATCGCCGAAGTCCGTCTCCTCAAGGCGCATCAGTTTCCCGAGGACAGCGGCCCGCTCGCCCATCCCGTGCGGCCGCGCAAATACAGCGAGATCAACAATTTCTACACGGCGACCGTCTACGAAAAGGGATCGGAAGTCGTCCGCATGATCGAAACACTGCTCGGACGGGCCGATTTCAAAAAGGGGATGGACCTCTATTTCGAACGCCATGACGGCGACGCAGCGACCATCGAGGATTTCGTCGCCTGCTTCGCCGAGGTCTCCGGCAAAAACCTCGACCAGTTTTTCCTCTGGTACGAACAGGCCGGGACGCCTGAAATTACGGTGGCCTCGCAATACGAGCCGGCGACCCAGACCCTCCGGCTGGAGCTGGAGCAATCGATACCGCCAACGCCGGGCCAGCCATCGAAACAGCCGATGCACATTCCGCTGCGCGTCGGTCTGTTCGAAAGCAATGGCGAGCCGGCCAGTCCGACGTCGATCGAAGGCATCGAGGCCGATGGCGACGTGCTGAACCTGAGAGAGCGCAGCCACACGGTGCGCATCACGGGCGTCAAAAGCCGGCCGGCGATTTCCGTCAACCGCAGCTTTTCGGCGCCCGTCAACATCAGGCAGCAGCAATCCGACCGCGAACTCGCCCAACTCGCCCGCATCGAAACCGACCTGTTTTCACGCTGGCAGGCGCTCAATGAACTGGCGATGCGGCATCTCGTCAGCGCCGCCGAAGAGACTGGAGCCGGCCAGACCGCGCCGGCCAACCGCGAGCTGACAGACTGCCTGTTCTCCGTGCTCGCCGACCGTTCCCTCGAGGCGGCCTTCCGGGCGCACGCCATCACCCTGCCCGGCGAAACCGACATCGCGCGCGAAATCGGAAATGACATCAACCCGGACGCCATCCACGAAGCACGCGAGGCGCTCGTCGCGCAGATCGCAATCGAGGGTCGGGACCTCTTCGAAGAGATCGCCGCCGAAACCCGGCCCACCGGCGACTATTCGCCCGATGCGGCAAGCGCCGGCGACCGCGCGCTTTTTCTCGCCTGCACGTCACATCTGGCTTTCGCGTCCGGCGATCCGTCAGGCCCCCTTTCGCTGTATCGATCCGCCGACAACATGACGCTGCTCAGCGGAGCGCTGGCGATGCTGGCGCATCGCTTCGGGCAGTCGCCGGAGGCGGAGGAAGCGCTCGCCGATTTCGAGGCGCGGCACCGCGACAATCCCCTCGTCATCGACAAGTGGCTGACCGTTCAGGCGACAATTCCCGAAGCCGACGCCCTGTCACGTGTAAGGGCGCTCATGGACACCCCGCATTTCCAGCTCTCCAATCCGAACCGCGTGCGGTCGCTGATCGGCGCCTATGCGAGCGGCAATCCCACCGGCTTCAATCGCGCGGACGGCAAGGGATACGATTTCCTTGCCGGGATCGTCATCGATCTCGATCCGCTCAATCCCCAGGTGGCGGCGCGGTTGTTGACGGCGATGCGTTCCTGGCGGTCGCTTGAACCGGCAAGGCGTGAAAAAGCTCTTGACGCGCTGCGCAAAATTGCCGGCGTCGAGACACTTTCAACGGATGTGCGCGACATCGTCGACCGGATGATCGGTGACGACTAGCAACGTTTTCTCCGCCGGGTTCGTTCGTCCGATTGTGGATTTTCACGCAAGCGGAACTGCCTAGAGTCCTGAGACTCCGAGTGGAATCCGAATTTCGCGTGCAAAAATATATGGTTAAAAAAGATTTAACTTTGGGGCTGGACAAGGCGAATCACCTTTGATTCATTAGGGTAGATTCGGGGGAAGCGGCATCCGAATCACTTGAAGCCAAAAGGTGGATTTGATGGCGGAAGCGCGAAGCGGTAGCGCTGCTGACGGGGAGAATCTGTTCGGATTTGCGAGAGCGCAGGGTTGGAACCCTGATCTCGCAGGGCCCGCCAAACTCTTCGCCAAACCAGCCTACGGTCGCCTGATCAAGGCCGAACCCTATCTCAGAAAATCCATTCCCGTTCTCATCGTCGCCTTTCTGTTCGTCGTCGCGGCGGCGCGCTTTCTCGATCTGCTGCAGGATCGCAGCGCCATCGAGGACACGGCGCGACAGGCGACGGCATTGACGGCGCTCGCCGGATCGGCTGCGCTGGCGACATCGCCAGACATGAATTCTCTCAAATATCGCTGGCGCGCCGAAAGCCATCTCGCCGATAGCCTGCCGCCAGACCTGATGCATGACGGGCGGTTCCTGGTGGTCGCCAGCCAACGCGGCGATGTCTACGCGGCGACCGCCAATGGCGGCGAATTCATTGGCCGGCGCATCGACATGCTTCTGCGGGACGCGCCGCAGCTGCGGATTTTCGGGACCCGCGCCGGCGTTCACACGCTGTCCGTCGACGGCGACGAGTATTATGCGGCCGTTTCCACCAACGAACTCGGACTGATCGCAGCCTTCACGCCGGTGTCCATGGTGTTGAAGCCCTGGAAGCAACAGGTATCGCTGAATGTCACGCTGTTTGCGGCGACCTCCAGCATCCTGCTTGTCATCCTTTACGCCTATTTCACCCAGGCGTCCCGCGCCCGCGACGCCGACGAGATCTATCTCGAAGCGCATCACCGGGTCGATACGGCGCTGTCGCGCGGACGGTGCGGCCTGTGGGACTGGGATCTCGACATGGGCCGGATCTACTGGTCGGCCTCGATGTACGAAATCCTTGGACTGCCGCCGCGCGACTGCGTGCTGGACTTCGAAGACGTCCAGGCCATGATGCATCCCGACGACGAGAGCCTCTACGATATCGTCGCGGCGATCGAGACCGGTAAAAGCAACCAGATCGACCAGATGTTCCGCATGCGCCACGCCGACGGCCATTACCTGCTGATGCGCGCCAGAGCGCAGGTGACGCAGAGCGCCTCCTCGCTCCACGTGATCGGCATCGCCATGGACGTCACCGAGCAGCACCGGCTGGTGCAGCGCACGGCCGAGGCCGATCAGCGTCTTTTCGACGCCGTCGAAAGCACGTCGGAAGCCTTCGTTCTGTGGGACCGCGACAATCGCCTCGTCATGTGCAACACCAAGTATCAGCGCATCTTCGGCCTGCCAGACGAAGTCGTCGTTCCGGGAACGGACCAGGCTGTGGTGCTCGCCTCAGCCAGGCGTCCGATGGTGGAGCAGCGCGTCGCCGCCTCCGAACACGGCGAAAGCGCCAGAAGCATGGTCGTACAGCTTGCCGACGGCCGCTGGCTTCAGATCAACCAGCGCAACACCCGCGACGGCGGCTCGGTCTCCGTCGGCACGGACATTACCCAGTTGAAGCGGCACCAGGACCGCCTGAAGGAATCCGAACGCCGGCTGATGGCGACGATCGGCGATCTGTCCGCATCGCAAGCGCGGCTGAAGGAAAAAGCAGGGGAACTCTCCGAGCTCAACGCCAAATTCCTGGCGGAGAAGGATCGCGCCGAAGCCGCCAACAAGGCGAAATCGGAGTTTCTGGCCAACATGTCGCATGAGCTGCGCACCCCGCTCAACGCCATCATCGGATTCTCTGAAATCCTGCAGAACCGGATGTTCGGTCCGCTCGGCTCAGAAAAGTACAGCGAATACGCCGACGACATCCACAGCAGCGGAAAGCACCTGCTCGGCGTCATCAACGACATTCTCGACATGTCGAAGATCGAGGCCGGTCGGCTTCGTCTGGACCAGGAAACGATCGACATCGCGCCGCTGATCGACGAGACGCTGCGGCTGATCGCGATCCAGGCGGAAAACAAGTCAATCACCATCAAATCGAACATAGCGGAAGGCCTTGCGCTGTTCGCAGACCGGCGCGCCATCAAGCAAATCCTGCTTAATCTCCTGTCCAACGCGCTCAAATTCTCCGACGAAGGCGGCCGCATCACCGTGCGCGCGCGCCGTCACAAGGACGCCGTCACGCTGACCATCGAGGACAAGGGCATCGGCATTCCGGCCGCCGCCCTGCGCAAGATCGGCCAGCCCTTCGAACAGGTGCAGAACCAGTTTTCCAAGAGCAAGGGCGGATCGGGCCTTGGCCTCGCCATATCGCGGGCGCTCACCGAGCTGCATGACGGCGCCATGAAGATCCGCTCCAAACCCGGCGTCGGCACGATTGTCTCGCTGCGCTTACCGACCGGAAATGACGCCTGATTTTTTTGCCTTTCGACTTTGCCCTGCGGCTTCACTCAGCCCCTGATCCAGCGGATCGGGGGCGCCTTTTTCGCGATCCCTTAGTCGGGCGGCGGCGGTACGCTCAAGCCAGCCTTTCGAAAGCCTTCCGCGATATGAAGCTGATCCTTGAACGGAATGCTTCTGTCCGACAATTCCGACCACAGGTTCGGTACGAATTGCGGCGACAGGCGCATGAACGCATCCGCAGCGTCGCGAGCCTTCTGCTCTTTACCCGTCTGCGCGTAGATGACCGCGGCGACGCCGTAATAGACAGGCACTTCGCGTGCATTCGATTTCTCGATGGCGGATGTTGCGCACGCATAGTCCTCCTGCATGTAGCAGATGATCGCCAGCACGCCGAGATAGAAACCCGACCTGTCGGGGTTTAGCGCCAGCGCCTTTTCCAGAAGCGCGCGGCCTTTCGCCTTTTCGCCCGACAATCCGAACACCTGGCCGGTTTGTCCCAGAAGGTCGCTGTCATTGGGGTTGAGTGCAAGCGCCCGCTCGGCGAAAGCGCGCGCCTCGGCGGGATTGCGCGCTAAGAGCGAAATGGTGGCGAGGGCCTGCAAGGCGCGGCCATTGCCCGGATCAATGGAAACGCTCAAGTTGGCAGCTTCGGACGCACGTTCGAGCGCATCGGGCAGGCGGTTGTACCCGAACCGCACTTCATCGATGCTTGTGTGCGCGAGCAACGCCCACGCCGTTGCGTAGCGCGGGAAACGATCGACTGTGTGTTCCAGACACGTGCGAATTTCTTTATGCGTCCGCCTGTCGGGCGCACTTCGATAGAGATAATAGCGCAGGCTGCAAAGATAGGCTTCGAGATTGTCCGGCGGCCTTTCGAGCCGGTTGACGCCTTGCGCGTTCAACACGACGCCTTGCGGTTGGGCGACAGCCGCAGCGACAGCGTCCGCCGTGGCGGCGGGGATAGCAAACAGATTGCCGGCTGAAAGGCTTTCCTCGTAATTGTCAGACCAGACGACTGCTTGTGTGTCGGCGTCAATCAATCGGACGCCAACGCGAACCGAATTACCGGCCGTCCGCGCGCTGCCTTCCAGCACGTAGTCGACGCCAAGCCCCCTCCGCAGCATCTCCACCGATTCACCGGACGCAGCTCTCGACGTCTGGCTTCCATAAACCAATATTTCCTTGAAGCGGGAAAGCGCGCCGATCAGTTCGTTGGTGATCGCCGCGGCATAGACCCAGGACGTTTCGCTCTCTCCGAGATTGTCGAACGGCAGAACAAGAACTTTCGGTCCCGACACATCTCCCGAAGACGTCCGCCAAGGCGTCAGAGCGAACGCCAGCGTGGCGGCGACCAGCAGCAGAGCCCACAGGCTGCGCCCCAGTAGAGATATGCGGAAGGGCTCCAACTTTGCCCGACCGTTTTGTCCTCGACCGGACGTGACGCGGTTTGCGCGTTGCAGGAGAAAGTCGGGACGTAACCGCCTTTCGGGATGTCGATGACGACTGCATCATTCTGGCCAGAGGTGAGGTAATAGCGTTCGAGCGCGCGCCTCAGTCGCGCCGCTTCGATGCGCACAGCCGGGTCGTTTCGCGCATCGAATGACTCGTCCCGCCCGAATACGTCAACTGCGACGCTGTAGGCCTTGATTCGATCGGCGCGACCCTGGATTGTCTCCTCGACTATGTAACGCAGGAAACTTCCCGCACGATCGGAAGCCGTAAAATCGCCGCTGGCCAATATTCGATCAACGGCGTCGCGTATTTCGACCGCTGATGGAACGACTGACTTCTGCATTTAACAAGTATCCCGGTTATCATGTCTTCCGGTGAGGCGGGAGTGCAAACTGATACAGTATAAAGATGAGAGCTGTGTAGCATCTACGTAGAATCTGTTGTGCCACCTTCCCTGTTTTCTGTGTTGCTCCTACCACAACCGGGCGAGAAAAGGCGAATGATTGAGGATAGGCGTTCATGGACAAGGCCGTGCTGGCCGTCGTTCGGCGATTTCCGCATCTGAAGGACGAGATCGAATCACTGACGAAGCGTAACGACGCACTTCAGGAAGCCTGCGAAGATTTCCTCGATGCGACAAACGCTCTCGACTGGTGGGCCGCAACGCCGAACGGCGCTGCGTCGGTCAACCGAAAGGCGGAGTACCAGGCGCTCGTCGAAGACCTCGCTCGCGAAATTCTGTTGATGCTCGAAACACAGGGCTCCGATCCGATCGTTTGACTGATCCACGCACGACACCTTGGAACGGAAGAACCCGAGAGGAGATTTTCATGTCTGCATTAGGAACCGCAGTGCTTCGCGGTATCAGAAATTTGAGCCTGTCAGCCGCCGTAGCGACGGCGTGCGCCATAGCCCCGGCTGCGGCGATCACGCAGGAGGAGGCCAACGCCATCGCCACAGAAGCCTATCTTTACTTCTATTCGCTGGTAACTATGGATCTGACCCGTGAACAATTGACCAATGCGCCGGCGAGAGGTTCGTCCTATGGCGGTCCTCCGAACTGGTTCAACAATGTCAGAAGCTACCCGTCGGCTGACGACGAGGCGGTGGTCAGGCCGAATTTCGACACGCTGTACTCCAGCGCGTGGCTTGATCTGACGGAAGAACCGGTCGTTATCTCCGTGCCGGACACGGATGGACGGTACTATCTGTTGCCGATGCTCGACATGTGGACGGACGTCTTCGCCTCGCCCGGCTGGCGCACGACCGGCACAGAAGCCCAGACCCTGCTTATTACTCCTCCCGATTGGCGACCCGATCTGCGCGACAAGCTCGCAGAGGAGTACAAGCTGCCGGAAAACACGCTGCGGATCGACGCGCCGACGCCCCATGTCTGGGTCATCGGCCGCATCAAGACAGATGGTCCGCACGACTATCCGGCTGTTCACAAGATCCAGGACGGCCTCAAGATAAGCCCACTGTCGAAATGGGGGCAGGATTCGGCGGCTCCGACGGTGACGGTCAATCCGGACATCGACATGAAGACGCCGCCGAAGGTGCAGGTGGACACGATGTCCGGCGAGACGTTCTTCGCCCGCGCCGCCGAATTGCTGAAAACCTATCCGCCGCATGACACGGATCAGCCGATCCTGTCGCGAATGGAAAGGCTCGGATTGCAGCAAGGCGAAAGCTTCGACGTTTCCAGCGCTGACCCTGTCGTCAAACAGGCTATCGAGCGCGCGCCGAAAGCCGCTCAGGAACTGATGGCGTGGAAGACGCCGAAGCTCGCTTCCGTCGTGAACTACTGGTCGATGAACACCGACACGATGGGGGTTTACGGCAACTATTACCTCAAGCGCGCGATCATCACGCAGGTGGGTCTGGGCGCGAACCAGCCGCAGGACGCAATCTATCCGCTGAACCTGGCCGACAGCGAAGGCAAGGTTCTGGACGGCGTCAACGACTATGTCCTGCACTTCGAGAAATCCGAGCTTCCGCCGGCGGACGGCTTCTGGTCGGTGACCCTCTACGATCGCGAGGGGTACCAGGTTCCAAACAGCCTCGATCGCTTCGCCGTGTCGAGTTGGATGCCGTTCGAATACAATACGGACGGCTCGCTGGATCTCTACTTTCAGAACGAAAGCCCCGGCAAGGACAAGGAGGCGAACTGGCTGCCCGCGCCGAAGCGACCTTTCAACCTGACCATGCGCCTCTATGCGCCGAAGACTCAGGCTCTGACTGGCAAATGGAACCCTCCGGCTGTCATGAAATCGGACTCGCTGCCGCGCATAACCGGTCAGTGATTGACCTCAAGCGAGCAGCGGAGGCGCCACGCCTTCTCCAACCGGCATTTGGCTGCTCCAACCCGTAAACCTTCAGCCCCGGCGCAACTCGCCGGGGCTGTTTTGTCTTGTTCCGCCGGCGAAACGGAAATTCGCGCATCAATGCCGCCTCTCATCAAGTTTTGCCGGTTTATCGCCATTTTCTGATTACAAGTGTCGCCACACGCAGAATTGCTCGGCCGCACACTCGCACTGTCGGCAGGGATAACCTAACTATCGATTTGCCAATAACGTCCAAATCATGCTCATTTCCCAGTAACGCACGGGTTTTTGGAACTTGGAAGTAACGAATGAAATTCCGGACGCTCCGGTCATCGGGGCGGCGCGATCAAGATGGTTCTACGGAGCGGTCGCCATCTCGCTGCTGGTCCACGTTGTTCTTGCGATCGTTGTGCTTCAACTGATCCACCGCGAGCATGATCCGGAGATCGAGGCCGTGATGGTCGACCTGGTTCCGCCTCCGCAAGCGGAAGCGGAAGAGCCAGAACTTGAGTTGCCGGAGGATTTCACGGCCGAAGCCCCGCCGCAGGAACCGGCGCCTCCTCCTGTGGAAGAAGTCGATGAAGAACAGGAAATGGCCCAGTCGGCGCAGTCCATGCCGGTGTTGAAGCCGGTAACCGAGTTCGGGGAGACCGACAGCGGACCTTTGATCAATCGTGATGGTATCGCAAAGCAGCGGCAAGGCGACCCCGAGGCGGACACTGGCGCCGCAGAGACGGATGGTCCCGCCGAGACGCAGACCGCGGCCAGCGAGACCAGCGAAGACGCCGTCGACTCCCCAAAGGAACAAGCGATGGACCTGCCGGAGCTCTCCGAACCCGTGGCGGAGCCTGAACTTGCCGCGGACACCGGCGACGCAGTTGAAAGGATTATCGCTGAAGAGCAAAAACTTGCTCTCGTTGCGCCCGAGGCGGAGACGGCCCCGCAAACGTCGACTGCCAGCGGCGGCGCCGCCGGAACGCCGGACGACCTGCCTCACGCCGAGGAACTTTACTCAGACACCATGCTCGAAAGCCCGCGCGTCCGGACTGCGATGAACGGCATGCCGCGATCCGAACGGGCGAACCTGCTCTGCGTGACGGAAATGCGCGGACAGTTGATGGCGAGCAGCCCGCCCTATCCGCCGGAGATGCTGCCCTCGTTCGATCTGCCCTTTGGCACGGTGCTCGCGCCGGACAAGGCTGCGTTTCGAAGCCAGGGGCAATGGTATGACTTCGCTTTTCGTTGCGAAGTGGATGAGGATGTTACGAAAGTGGTGAATTTCAGCTACCGCGTCGGCGCGCCAATACCCCGCGACCAGTGGTCGGCGCGCGGCTTTCCGAGTTTCTGACAGAACGCCGCCGCTGTCCTCACAGCGACGGCATTTTATTTCAGCGCGTCGTCATTCTTTCATCTCGTCGAGATCGATACCATGCGTATCGAACCACCATTCCGGTTCCTTGTCGGGATGTTGGTCGCGAAGGCGCTGATATTTGTCGCGAAGACTCTGCTGACGATGGACTTCCTCGATAAAGAATGGGTGGTCGAGGCCGCCGCCCAGTGAATAAATCCGACGCAGCAGCTTGCGCAGGACATATCCCTGTTCCTTATTGCCAGGTCGATATCCGCTTTCGATCACCCGCATCACTGTATCGCAGAGCGTATCAAGCGCATCTGCCGGCGGTGCGCCGTTCACAAGCATGTCGAGCCGCTCCAACCCGAAACCCGCATCGATGCAGGTTCCAAGCGGATTGACGATGTTTCCGATCTCGATTCCGTCTTTGTGAAACTCTGTGCAATATCCGTTTATATTGCCGTCGCTCCACGTGCATTCCGGTTCGGCGACGATCGGTATGCGCCCGCGAAAAAGTGGGGACCATTCCGCCATACGATCCGGATGAATCGTGACGTAATCGGGCTCGATCCCCGTTTCTGCGAGAAAATCGAGCCAGAATTCAATTGCCTGGCCGACGTTCATCTCACGGAAGGAGAAAAGCCCGAGCATAGTGAAATGGAGGAAGTGGCTTCCGTCTCCGATTTCGTCGAGATCGCCCATGCGCAGGCAGGCCTGGCTGTTGGCGATGGTTCCGGTATGGAAAGGATCGGAGAAGAATGATTTGTACTGCTGCATTCCTGCGCTGCAGAACAGCGTGGTGTCGTCGTGCGGCCGTACGGATTCGATACGCGAAAATTCGATGCCTCTTTTAAGGCAGAAGTCCTGATACTGCCGGATTATGCGTCCCGCGGTGACATAGGCAACCTCCTTTGATTTGTGTTGGCCTGATGCACAGATAGCAGCGCCTGGAGAACGTGGCAAGACGCTTCCCTGTCTCGACTGCTGCTGCGAACGCGGACTTCCATGTGAAAAGTTGAATTAAGTAGGCATATTTTTCATAACCTGAGAGTCCCAAACCGCAAAAGCCAGTCGTCACCATTGCAAGCGGACCTTCAGCGTCCGGAATGCAGTCAAAATGTGCGGCGTCGTCAGCGCCGGGTGAACGGGGGCTTTTCATGGCAGGTCAGAGACCGGACGATACAGGAAATACATGCATCCGCAGGCGGCGCTATGCGCTGCTCGCCGGCGCAGCAATCATGATCGGAGCGGCGCTGCCCGCGCTTTCCTCACATCCCGTATCGGCGCAGATCGCGCAACAGCCGATCTCGGTTCCGGCCGGGTCGCTGACGCGGGCGCTCAACGATCTCGCCGCGCAGACCGGCCTGCAAATCCTTTTCGACGCGAACCTTGCGAATGGCAAGACCACCAACGGCGTCACGGGCACGATGACGCCGGATGAAGCGCTCGACGCGGTGCTCGCCGGAACCGACGTGACCGCCAGTTTCGCCGCCGCCGATCAGGTTGCGCTCGAAATGGAAGGCGCGCCGCTTTCAGCGGACGGCAGCGTTCTGCTGGACACGATCTACGTCTACGGCGCCAAGGACGCAACCACCCTGCAGGACACAAGCGCCAGCGTCGGCGTTGTGACGGCGCAGGACATCGATTACGGCCAGATCCAGTATCTCCCGCAATCTTTGCGGCGCCTTGCGAACGTCGAAAAGGGCGCGACCAACAACACCGGCATCGTCGTGCGCGGCATGAACTTCGAGGGCTTTTCCCCGGCTGGCGCGCCAATGGGCTCAATCTATGTCGATGGCGTCTTGCAGAGCCGTTACAACTCCCGCTTCGGCGCGCGCAGCCTGTGGGACGCCGAGCAGGTCGAGGTCTATCGCGGTCCGCAATCCACGCTCAGCGGAAGAGCCGCGACGGCTGGCGCGATCTACGTCAAGACGAAGGACCCGACCTTCGACACCGAACTGGTTCTGTCGACCCGCTTCGGCAACAAGGACCTTGCCGGCGGCGCGTTCATCATCAACACGCCGATCAGCGAGGACGCGGGACTGGCGCTGCGCATCGCCGGCGAATACGAGCAACTGACCACCGAAATCGAGTATCCCGAGTACTACGGTCTTGCAAATTACGACAACTTCACGACCGAACTGAGCGGGAATATTCGCGCCAAGCTGCTTTTTGCACCCGACGAAATGCCGGACACGCAGGCGCTGTTCACCTACTCCTATTCCAAGGACCGCCCGAACGAACGCCTGGTCGGGCCGGATATTGGCGACCGTGGAGACTTCTATCAGTTCACGACATTCGCCGAGTACCGGGAAATCGACGTGCACAATCTCGGACTGGAGGTGACGCATGAATTCTCGGACGCGCTCATTTTCACCTCCCAGACTGGTCTCAGCCACGGGATCACGGCGCGTGAGTCGATCGACAACGGCACGCCGAATATCGACAACGCATTCTACGGCGCCTACTACGACACGCTCTTTTCGCAGGAACTGCGGCTGAACTACGATCAGGACCGCTGGAGCTGGGTCGCCGGCCTCTTCGGCAGCTACGAATATCAGGATTCGAGCTTCTTCGCCCGGCTCACCGAATGGTCCATCGAGCAGGAGCAGTTTTACGAAAGATGGACCACCAACCTCGCGGCTTTCGGCGAAGCGACTTACGAATTCACACCCGGCTGGAAACTAACGGTCGGCGGACGCCTCGACTACCTCACGGAGAAGACCGACGAAACGGACCTCCTGACCTATATCGGCTACAGCACGTCCACCGCCGCCAACACGGCCGAGATCAGCGAAGTCAACTTCGTACCCAAGATCGTCCTCACCCGGGAATTCAACGAGGACCATTCGACCGGTTTCTCGTTTTCACAGGGCTTTCGCACCGGTGGTTTCTATGTCGATCCGGTGTCCGGCGAAGCCGTCTCCTACGATCCGGAATTCGCCAACAACTACGAGATCTTCTACAAGGGCCTGTTCCTGGATAAACGTCTGAGGGTCAACGCCAACCTGTTCTACACCCAGTACACCGACCAGCAGATTGAAACCTATGCCGACCCGGGCGTGCCGACCGGCACCATTGTCAGCAACGCGGCGTCATCCTTCGCCTATGGTTTCGAGTTCGAACCCAGTTACGACGTCAACGACAATCTGTCGCTCTTCGCATCGGTCGGCTATCTGCACACCGAGTTCGAGGATTTCTACCATTCGATCTACGGCGATCTCGAAGGCGAAGCCTTTCCGGAAGCGCCGGAGTGGACGGTCGCTTTCGGCGGGCTCTACACCTTCGACAACGGTTTCTATATCGGCGGCGACGCCAAGTTCCTCTCCGATTATACGGCCCGTTTCAGCACGAACCCGCCGCTCGACCGCATGGATTCGCGCTTCCTCGTGAACCTTCAGGCCGGCGTCCGGCGCAACAACTGGGAGATCAACGCCTTTGCAGAAAACCTCCTGGACGAGCGCTACTACACCATGACGGAACTCGACGGCGTACCGCAATTCGCCCAAATCGGGCCCAGCAGGCTCTTCGGCGTGAACCTCAAGGCGAAGTTCTGACACACTACAGGACAAATGCCTCGCTCCTGTTCGGCGTCATTCTGCTCCTGACGCTGTCGGCGCCGACGGCGTCGGCAGCCTGTGACGGACGGCTGGTTTCGGAGCATATTCATGGTGATCCGGTATGCGCGCCATCAGACCCGAAGCGCATCGTGACACTGGATCCCTGGCTGTCGCTCGGAATGCTGGACGAACTTGGCGCGCCGATCATCGGCGTACCGATCCTCGGCATTCAGGACAAGGCGCTGCGGGACAAGATGAAGACAAAGGAGGTCGCCGATCTTGGCCATCCGTTGGAGCCGAGCCTCGAAGGCGTGATCGCCCTGCAGCCCGATCTGATCATCGGGTATTCCTATTTGCACCAGCAGGTCTACGACCGGCTGTCAGACGTCGCGCCCACGCTCCTACTCGAGCAGATGGACTGGAAAGACCAGTTCCTCATGCTCGCCGATATCGCCAATCGCATGGAAGTCGCGCGCGCCATGATGGACATATACGAACGTCGGGCGGCGTCAATCCGCAAGCGTGTGCCGGAGAACCTGCAGGTCTCCGTCGTTCGCGTCGCGCCGTTCGGTTTCCAGGTCTATCTCGACGGCCCGGCAGCCTATGCGCCCTATCGCGTGCTGAGCGAAGCCGGCGTGCGGCGCACAGACTACGAGACCACCACCGACGCGACGATGCTCAAGCGACCGGACTGGGAAGAGCTTCTGGAGCTTGACGGCGATGTCCTGCTTTACGTCGTTGCAAGCGGCATCGATCCCTCCCCCGACAACGGTCTGGCGGCGTCGACAATCGAGAACCCGATCTGGCGGCTGCTTCCCGCCGTCGCCGATGGCCGCGCCCATCGCATCGACCGGGCGACGTGGATGGGGTTCCACGGGATAACTTCGGCGCACCGGGTTCTGGACGATATCAAACGCCATATACTGGCCGGTCAATGAGGGTCGCGCCTCAGGCACTGTTACCCTGATGCAACATTGACGAAAGTTTGCTCAACTTGCGCTTCCGCTGCGCCAATGTTTGCCCAACTCGATTATTGCAATGAAAACAACGATAAATATGATAATTTTGATCATATTTTAAACGCCTTGGGTTGATCGCATTAGATCTCTTCTAACTTATTGCTATTGCATATTTTTTCCCCGCGTCTTTTAGTGTGCGGAGCAATATTTGAAAGGTGAGAGGCGCGGAGGCTGCCTCCCGCAAAACATTTCCAGGGTTCTTCGAGACGATGTCCAGCGCATGGAATGCGACCACTGATAATCCGCAGTTCGACGGCAATGAATTGCTGAATCACGCCATCGAGGTCTACTACCATGACGTCGCCAGGGCCGTCGGCCGTCGGGGCCTGACCCAGGGCAGCGCCCTCGACATTGTCCATGACCTGTATGTCAAGCTGGCCGCGCAGCCGGACGTGCTGCGCGACAAGAGATCCATAAAGGCCTTTCTGTGCCGCGCCGCAATCAATCTCGGCATAGACCGGCGCAGGCGCGAGCAGTTCGAGGCGCGGCTGTTCGCCTCGATGGACCATGAAGTCCATGACATCGCGGCGGAAACGGCGTCGCCCGACTATCGCATCGAGGTCAAGGCGCGCATACGCATATTGAAAGAAGCCATCGCCGAATTGCCAGTTCGCAGACGCGCTGTCTTCATTCTGCACCGGCTCCACCACTACACGCCGGAGGAGATCGCCGCGCATCTGAAAATTTCACGCAACATGGTCGACCGCCATCTCAGGCGCGCATTGGCCCACTGTCTTGACCGTCTCGTCGAGTTGGGCTGACAGAACGCGAGTGGCTAAAGCCACTGGTAGAGTCCCAATCCATCCCCTTTATTCGTTTACAGGGTAAGACAGGAATTTGCCCGGAGAAACCATGGCGACAAGGCGACTGACGCAGCAACAGCGCAAGCGTCATCAGGAAGCCGCAGACTGGGTGCTGCGTCACCGTGACAGCGAACTCGATCCGGACGCCGTGCGGGCGTTTCATCAGTGGCTCGACTGCGATCCTGACAACCGGCGCGCCTATGACGCCGCGCAAATGCTGCTGGGCGACGCCAGATCCGCCATTTCATCGGATCCTGACCTGAACGATATGGACCTCAAGCCGACCAGCCGGGCGAAACCGGTGGTCCAGTTCCTCCTGGCGCTTTTCGTGGTGGGTAGTCTGTTCGTCTATTTCGACGGACCAATGCGCCTTCAGGCCGATGTTGTCGCCGGGATCTCCGAATTGCCGGTGATCGAACTCAAGGACGGATCGACGGTTCAACTAAACGCCTCTTCCGCCATCGCCCTCGACTACGCTGACAATGCGCGCGCCGTCCGGCTGCTGCGCGGTCAGGCGCTGTTCAACGTCGCTCCCGATCCGTCGCGTCCGTTTTCCGTGGAGGCCGGCAACACACGCGTTACCGCGCTCGGAACCGCCTTCGACATTCGCCGCGGCAAAACGGAAACCGAAGTGACAGTCACGCAGCACGCCGTAAGCGTCGATATCGAGAACGCGGGCCAGGCGATCCGGCTTGATGAAGGCCAGCAGATCGATATTGGTTCAGACGGCGATCACGGCTCGATCGTCGACGTCGACGCCAACGCCGTGCTCGGATGGCGGCGCGGCGTCCTGGTCATGGACAACGCCCCGCTTTCCCTCGTCGCCGAAGAGTTGGAGCGCCGCATTCGCGGCCGCATCGTCTTCGCTGGCGCCGGCCTTTCGGATCGCCGGGTCAGTGGCACCATCGCAATCGCCGACACGTCGGCTGCGCTTGACTTCCTCGGCCAGGCGCTTGGCGTGAAATCCACCCGACTTGGGCCTCTGATTATTTTGCGGGATTGATCATATCGCTCCTGCCGAAATCGGAAGCGAGCGTGACTTTTGCAATCATCCTGGCTAGTGAACCGGATGCAGCCACTGCGAGTTTGTCTCGCCGCTGTTGTGATCCAGCCATTGGGAGGAGCAGGGCATGGCGCAGGAAACCGAATTGAAACCGGAATTACTGGTCAAGGACGAGGAAGACCTGAGATCCCTCTTCCCGCCAACCCACGCAATTGCGGTGGAGAAATGCCAGAAGCAGTTGGACAGGCACGCCAGGGATTTCCTGGCCCGTTCGCCATTTCTATGCATCGGAACACAATCACCGGACGGCGCGGCCGATGTCAGTCCCCGGGGTGATCCAAGGGGTTTTGTGAAAGTTCTTGATGACAGGACCTTGTTGATCCCGGATCGGCCCGGAAACAATCGTCTAGAGCATCGTGTGCTTTGAGTGAATCAGGGATGCTTCCAATTGTGCCGGCGGTGTGATTCTTTGGGTCGAGGAGATGATTCGATGACCCATGCACTTTCCAGTGACCTTCGCCGGCGTGTA